>JAKFVZ010000174.1 GCA_021732965.1 Reyranella sp. | reverse complement strand
CCACCGAGGCGCCATAGGCCACGGCGCTCGCCGAGAGCGCCACCAGCGCACAGAAGCCCACCTGCCCCGCCATGCCGAGCCGCGGCCAGCGCCACAGGAAGAGCAGCATCAGCGGCAGCGCCGCCGACAGCGACCAGGCCGCGCAGGAGAGCCACTGCGGGAAAGTCTCGATCGAGCCCGTCCAGGCGAACTTCTGCTGCCGGTCGGCGTTCCACAGACCCCAGTAGCCGCCCGCCTTGCCCTCCAGATCGTAGGACTTCCACGGCTGGTCGACGGCTTCGACGACGAAGGTGTCGATGTTCTGCGAGCGCAGCCAAGCCACCATGTCGCGTACGTTCTTGGCCTGCTCGGCCGGCGTGGCGTATTTGACGATGCCGGACCCGGGGCTGCGGCGCGCCGCGCCGTTCGAGGGCCAGCCGACCTCGGTCACGATGATGTTCTTGTTCGGATACTGCTTGCGCAGCAGGGCGATCTTTTCCTTCACGTACTCGAGCGGCGTCGAACTCGACTTCTCGTCCCAGTACGGGAGGATGTGGACGGCGAGGTAGTCGACTTCGCGCGCGAGTTCCGGATAGTTGATCCAGACGTGCCACGGCTCGGCGGTGCTGACCGGCACCTTGACGTTGCGCTTGACGTTGCGGATCTCGCGAATGAGCTGGGCCGGGCTGGTCGAGTGGGGATCGCGCAGGTCCTTCTCGCCATCCCAGCGCAGGATGTTCTCGTTGCCGACCAGGATGCGTTCGATGCTCGGGTTCTGGTTGGCCATGCGGATCAGCGCGCCGGTTTCCTCGGCATTGACCTCGCTCGACTCCCGGCCGAACTGCAGCTTGGCTTCGTTGGGACTGTAGATCCAGGCGCCGGGGACCAGCTTCAGACCGTACTTCGTCGCCAGGGCCGGCATCGAGTCGCCGCCGTCGGTCGTGCGGTAGGTACGGACGTAGTTGACCTTGCCGGCGAGCATCGCGAAGTCGCGCTCGATCTGCTCCTTGCGTGGCTTGATCTGCGGCGTGGGCGTTTCGCTCACGGCCGTGCGGAGGAAGCTCCAGAGGCCGCTCGTCTTGCCGTCGAGCGGATCCTGGTCCTTGGCCCAAGGCGCATAGGTCACGCCATGCAGCGTGCCCTCGACATCGGCGGCCGTGATCCGGCTGTCCAGCAGCCGCCAGCCCACGAGCGTGGCTGCGACGACAATGAGTAGAACCAAGCCCCGACGCATCATGAAGAGACGATTGCTCCGGCAATCCGCCGGTGGTGAATGCTCGCTTCGGGATCGCGGTCGCAAGTCTCCTGCGGACGACAATCGTCGACGCAAGGACCGTGCCGGATCGACTCTAACCGACGAGCCGACTACCACGCAGTGCGGCGGACCTCTTCGAGGTTTCCTTGCGCCCGATTTCCTCGCCGGAGACCCTTCTCCGTCGGTGAGGCGACAGGCGGCTCTATACCCTGCGGCTCCGGGTACGGTAAAGAGACCGTGCACGATGATGGCCTAAATGCCCAATTCTCTTCTGGCCTTGACGCGCGTCCTTCGCCAAAACGCCACAAACGATGACCGAACAGGATCAAGCTGCGGCACCCCGGGGGATTCCCCCCTCTCTCGTCGCAACCTACCGCGCGGCTGACCGTTACGGCTTCCTTGTGCGCGAGGGCGCACCGCTTCGGTATGCCTGGTGGAATCCCCTCGCGACGCCCCGCGGCACCGTGGTCGTCCTGACCGGGCGCGGCGAGTTCATCGAGAAGTACGCCACCGAGGTGGTCGGCGAGCTCCTGGAACGCGGATTTGCCGTCGCTGCCCTGGACTGGCGGGGACAGGGGCTTTCCCATCGTCCGCTGTCCGACCCAGGCAAGGGCCACATCGACCATTTCTCGACCTACATGGCCGACCTTCGGCTGTTCCTCGATACAATCATCACGCCTGACGCCCCGCGCCCGGTCATGGCGCTCTGCCATTCGATGGGCGGCCATATCGCCATGCGGGAGATGGCCGAGAACGGGACCGGCCCCTTCTCGGCCGCCCTGTTCGTCTCGCCGATGACGGCGCTGCGCCGCGAGGCGATGCTGCGCTCGGTCCTGATGATCATGCCGGAGGTCCCGTCGGTCGAGGAGCGCTACCTGTTCGGCACGGGCCCCTTCGTCCTCCTCGCCCGCGAGTTCGCTTCCAACTTCGTCACCCACGACGAGCGGCGCTACCGCTTCACCGAGGACTGGTTCGCCGCCGATCCCCGCCTGACCCTGGGCGGCCCGACCCTGGGCTGGTCGCGGCAGGCCGTCCGGTCGATGACCGCCGTCCAGGCGCCAGGCTACCTGGAGCGCATCGACATCCCGGTCCTGCTCATCACGGCCGGCGAGGATCGCCTGATCGATCCGCGCAGCCACGGCCCGCTGGTCACCCGTCTGAAGCACGGCGAACACTTCACGATCGGCCATGCGCGCCACGAGATCATGATGGAGACCGACGAGATCCGGACCCTGTTCTGGGAGGCCTTCGACCGTCTGGCAAAAGGCGTGTTGAGCTGATGGCGTTGACCGAGGGACAGATCCTGATGATCGCCGTGGCGTTCATCGTCGCGGGCATCGCCAAGGGCGCGATCGGCATCGGCCTGCCGCCCATCGCCGTCGGCCTGATGACGCTGGCCATCCCGCTCGAAGACTCGCTCGCCATCATGACCATCCCGACGCTGACCACCAATGTCTGGCAGGCGATCTACGGTCGCGGGCTCCTGCGCCTGTTCCGTCGCTTCTGGACGCTGGCTCTGACCGCAACCATCACGTTGCTGATCGTGGCCGCGACATTGCACCAGCTCGGCTCGCCCAAGGCCACGGCCTGGCTCGGCGTCATGCTGGTCGTCTATTCGACGATCGCCCTTCTCGCCTGGCGGCCCCGCGTGTCGCGCGAGGCCGAGCGCTGGATGAACCCCGTCATGGGCGCCGCCAGCGGCTTCGTGGCCGGCATCACCGGCATCGCGGCGGTCCCGTTCCTGCCCTACATGCAGTCGCTCGAGATCAACAAGGACGACCTCGTCCAGGCGCTGGGCATCCTGTTCATCTTCCTGATCGGCGCGCTCGGCATCGCGCTGCTGCGCCAGGGCGCCTTCGACGCCACCAACGTGATCGGCGGCATGGCCGCCATCGTGCCGACCTCGATCGGCGTCTGGCTGGGCCAGAAATCGCGCAATGCGTTGTCTCCGGAGATGTTCCGCCGCGTCTTCCTGATCGGGCTGCTCGGCATCGGACTGCACATGGCGCGTGGC
>JAKFVZ010000657.1 GCA_021732965.1 Reyranella sp. | reverse complement strand
CACGTCCTGGGCGGCATCCATGACGTCGTCTTCGCCCATCCGGTAGGGGCCGAGCGTCCGGCGCACGACGGCATTGATCAGCGGCGCGGCCGCGATCACGAACGCATCCCATGTGCGTTTGTCGCCCCTGGCGAGTGCCCGCAGGTCGATCTGGTTCAGGTCAGCCACACGCCCACGATCTCTCTGCCCGTCCGCCCTGCAGTCTAACAGGCTTTGTGGCCAAAAGAGGCCCCGCTACAGTCCTCCCAGCAATTGAGGAGCATCGATGAGCGAGTCGCTGACACGGCAACTGAAATTCACCAAGCATGCAGTCCGCGGCAAGGGCGTCGTCGTCGCCCAGAATGTGAAGGCGGCGGAGGTCGGCGCCGAGATCCTGCGCAAGGGCGGCAACGCCATCGACGCGGCGGTCGCGACCGGCATGGCCATCGGCGCGCTCGAGCCGTGGATGAGCGGCATCGGCGGTGTCGGCTTCATGACGGTCTGGAGCGCCAAGGAAGGCCGCGCCTGGACGGTCGACTACGGCCCGGTCTCCGCGAAGAAACTGGACCCGTCGGTCTACGAGATCGTCGGCCCGGGCCCCGCCAACCCCTTTGCCTGGCCCGACATCAAGGAGCAGCGCAACGAAGTCGGCTATCACTCGATCGCCGTGCCCGGCATGGTCGCCGGTCTCGCCAAGGCGCTGGAGCGCTTCGGCTCGCTGAAGTGGAAGGACGTGCTGCAGCCCGGTGTCGAGCTCGCCCAGCGCGGCATGGAGCTCGACTGGTACATGCAGGTGATGATCGCCAACGGCGCGAAGCACCTCGCGAAGTTCCCCGCCTCCAAGGCCAACTATCTGTGCGACGATGGCCGCGTTCCCGCCAGCGACTGGGCCGGCACCCGCCGCTACATCAAGCTCGGGAACCTGGGCGAGACGATGCGGCGCCTGGCCGAAGGCGGCCCGCGCGAATACTACGAAGGCAGCCTCGCGCGCGACATCGCCGCCGACCTGCAGGCCGGCGGCTCCGCCATCTCCTACGAGGATCTCGCGGGCTACGAGGCGAAGATCGTCGATCCCCTCGCCTTCGAGCATAACGGCGTCACGGTGAACGTCGCGGGCGGTCTGACCGCCGGTCCGACCCTGCGCCGTGCCATCGAACTGGCGGGCGCCGCGACCAAGGGCAAGGGCGCGCCCGGCGCCGAGTTCTTCGCGGCGATCGCCGAGGGCATGCACAAGGCCTACGACGAGCGCCTCAAGACGCTGGGCGACAAGCCCACCGACACCTGCACCACGCATTTCTGCGCCGCCGATTCCGAAGGCAACATGGTGGCGCTGACCCAGACGCTGATGAGCCTGTTCGGCTCCTGCGTGATGCTGCCCAAGACCGGCATCACCATGAACAACGGCATGCTGTGGTTCGATCCCGAGCCCAACCGCCCCAACTCGATCGCCCCGGGCAAGAAGCCGCTTTGCAACATCTGCCCGGTCGTCGTCGTCAAGGACGGCAAGCCGTGGTTCTGCATCGGCGCCTCGGGCGGACGGCGCATCGTGCCGGCGGTGTCGCAGCTCTCGCTGATGATGATCGACCGCGGCATGGACGTGGAAGCCGCCTTCCATCAGCCGCGCGTCGATATTTCCGGTGTCGGCCCGATTCGGGTGAACCGCGACCTGCCGGACGACGTAAAGAAGGCGATCGCGGCCAGGCTGCCGATGGTCGAAGTCGACAATCCGGTCTCGCCGCTGGGCTTCGCCAACCCGTCCTGCATCGTGCGCGATCCGAAGACCGGCGAGTTGACCGGCATGAACGAGGTTATGTCTCCATGGGCCGGCGGCGCAGCGCAGTAATCGGAACCGTCGCCCTCGTTCTCCTCGCAACGCCGGCCGCCGCACAGAAGACATCCGTGCCGCTGCCGGTCCTTGCACCGTTGACCGGCTACGCGTCCATCGAGGGCGCGAGCCAGAAGAACGGGACGAACCTGGCAGAGCGGTCGATTCGCGACGTGCGGATCGAATCACGCGTGCTCGATGCCGCAACGTCGCCCGAAGGCGCCGTCGCCACCTGGGAACGCGCGGTACGGCGGCCGCTGCCGCCCGCCGTCATGGGACCGCTGCTCGGGCCCCAGATGCTGGCGGTGATGCCGCTGGCGAAAAGCGTCGGCGTGCCGCTGCTGACCCTCTCCACCAATCCGAAACTGTCGGAAGCGGGCAACCCCTACTTCTTCCGCTTCCTGCCGAGCGACGCCGTCTCGAAGGCCGCCCAGGCCCGCTATGTCGTGGAGAAGCTCGGCGCCAGGCGCCCGGTCGTGATCTTCCAGGCCACGGTCGATGGCCAGGCCGCGCGGGACGAACTGGCAAAGACGTTCACCGACCTGAAGACCAAGCCCGTGCTCGAGGAGGGCATCGCGCCCGACGCCGGCGATCTGGCCGCGCTGATGGCTCGCGTGAAGGCGGCCAATGCCGATGCGATCGTGCTTCACCTGCGCGCGGCCTCCACGGCCTCGGCCGTGCGCCAGATCCGCAAGGCTCTGCCCAGCCTGCCGATCGTGGCCAGTATCGCCATGCACCAGCCGTCGACCGCTTCCCTGCTGGAGCCGGTCGAGCTCAAGGGCGTCTGCGCCGAAACGGCGGCCTCCCCGGCTTCGGCCACGGAAGGTCCGATGAAGGAATTCGCAGAGGCCTACCGCAAGGCCTTCAAGGCCGAGCCCGACGCCTTCGCCGCGGCCCAGTACGACGCCATCCAGATGGTGGCGAAGGCCGCAGCCGATCTCGCCAGGTCCAGCCAGGCGATCACGCCCATCTCAATGCGCGGCGCGCTTTCGCGGGACGCCTACAAGGGCCTGGTCACAACCTACAAGTCGGACGGCAAAGGCAACATGGCGCACGAAGTCCAGATCGTCTGCTATGACGGCGCGACGCGCATTCCCAGCGTCGTGGAGCGTTACGCCGCCCCGACGCGGTGATGCGCTTGTCTACTGCTGGGGTTCGCAGTCGCGCGGGTCGGCCCGGGAGTTTCCCTGCGCGCATTCCGGGAGGTACGGCCCCTTGGAGGGAGGTTGATACTGGCCGCGCTGCATAACGGCCGCCAGGAAGAAGATCCCGACGATCACGATCACGACAGCGACCATGCCGATGACGAGATCCCGCATCTCAGCGGGCCCTCGCCGCAAGTCTCGCCCGGGCTCGGTATGTCGAATGACGCAGCGGAACTTCCCTCAGTGATGGTTCGCGGGCGGCTGCGAAAGCCGGTCGACGAAGGCGATGCCTACCTGTCT
>JAKFVZ010000698.1 GCA_021732965.1 Reyranella sp. | reverse complement strand
GCGGGCGTGGTGGCGCTCAAGTCCGGTCAGCCGCTGAAGGGCAAGGGCTTCCAGCTGATCCCGCCGGGGGAACGGTTGATGGTCCTGACGCCGGGTGGCGCCGGCATCGGCGTGCCGCGCGACCGTGATCGCACGCAGGTCGCCAACGACCTGGCCGACGGCCTGATCACGAGCGATACGGCCGAGAAGGTTTATGAATTCAAGCCGCCGCAGGCAGCAGAGTAAGGCAGCGGCTGGATACGGGGACGGGTTCAACCTGATCACAATGGGGGTTTCGATGAAGCTTGGACGCAGGAATGCCTTGAAGGCGGGCGTGGGTGTCGGTGCGATGGCAATGGTCGGCGCGCCGGCCGTGGTGATGGGGCAGGCGGCCCTCAAGCTGCCGCTGGCGACGGTCTGGCCGGACGGCAACTTCCACACGGTCAACGTCAAGCGCTTTGCCGAGGAGGTGAAGAAGGCGACCAACGGCGCCGTCGACATCGACGTCAAGGCCGGCGGGCAGCTCGGCTTCAAGGGCCCGGAACAGATGCGCGCCGTGCGCGACGGCCTGGTGCCCATGGCCGACATCCTCAACATCCAGCAGATCGGCGACGAGCCGATCTTCGGCATCGAGGGCATCCCCTTCATCTCGAACAACATCGAAGAGCTGAAGGTGCTTCACAAGTACATCCGGCCCGAGTTCGAGAAGGTGCTGCTGAAGAACAACCAGACGATGCTCTACACGGTGCCGTGGCCGACCCAGTACCTGCATCTCAAGGTGAAGGCGGAATCGCTCGATGCGCTCAAGGGCATCAAGATCCGCGTGCCCGACAAGAACGCCCAGGAAATGTGCAGTGCCATCGGCATGGCGCCGGCGCTGATCCCGTGGGGCGAGACCATCGCGGCGCTGTCGTCGGGCGCCGTCTCCGGCGTGTCGACCTCGTCGGTGTCGGCCGTCGACGGCAAGTTCTGGGAGTTCCTCAAGTTCTTCCACCAGACCAATCATGCGTGGTCGTCGGAGATCGTCACGATCAACAACGACACCTGGAAGAAGGTGTCGCCGGCCAACCAGAAGATCATCGTCGACCTGGCCAAGAAGCTGGAGCCGGAGTTCTGGGCCTCGTCGCTGCAGGCCGACAAGGACAGCAACGCCAAGCTGATCGCGGGCGGCATGCAGCTCGTGATCCCGTCGGCGGCGATGACGGCTGATCTCCAGAAGAAGACCGCGCCGATGATCGCCGAGTTCTACAAGCGCGTCCCGGCGGCGGAGAAGCCGATCAAGGCCTATCTCGCCGAGATGAAGCGCGGGTGAGCGGGCACGGTCCGAATCCCAATGCGGGCGCGCCGCAGCCGCTGCGCGCCTTCCTCGACGGGATCGATGTCCTGGGCCGGCTCGACGGCTGGTTGGGCGCTGCCTGCCTGGTGGCGCTCACCTGCCTGATGCTGGGCGAGGTCCTGCTGCGCGCCCTGTCGGACATCTTTCCCTGGGTGCCGTCCGATATTCCCGTCGCCTGGGAGTACAGCTCCTACCTGATGGCGGCAGCCTTCACCTTCGGCGCCGCCATGACGCTGCGGGCCGGCGGCCATATCCGCGTCACGCTGGTCGTGGCGCGGGTGACACCACAGGTGCGGCGCTGGATGGAGACCGTCCTTGCCGCGCTCGGGGTTGCCTTCTCCGGCTATCTCGCGGTGGCGATGGTGAACTTCACCTGGCGCAGCTTCACGTCGGACCAGGTGTCGATTTCGAGCGCCACGCCGCTGTGGATTCCCCAAGCCCTCGTGACGTTCGGCATCATTCTCCTGGTGATGCAGTTCGTCGCGCGTTTCTTCCAGGCCCTGTTCGGTCTCCCGCTCGAGGACGTGAACATGCGGGCCGGCTCGGTCGCCGAATGACCGTCGAATGGCTTGAGGCGTGAGTTAGCTGCGATGCTCGAAATCGTCATTACCATGTTCGTCGTGCTGTTCGCCTTCCTGGCGGGCGGCCTCTGGATCGGCTGGACGCTTGCCGTCACCGGCACGGTCCTTCTGGCGGTCTTCCGCGACATCCCGCTCGACAAGCTGCTGGCGCAGTACACCTGGAACATCCTGACGACCCAGGAACTGCTGGCCCTGCCGCTGTTCATCATCATGGGCGAGATCCTGTTCCGGACGCGGCTGTCGCAGACGCTCTTCCGTGGCCTCTCGCCCTGGGCCGCGCTGCTGCCAGGACGTCTGCTGCACGTGAACGTCATCGGCTGCACGATGTTCGCGGCGATCTCCGGCTCCTCGGCTGCGACGACCCAGGTGGTCGGCCGCATCTCGTTGTCGGAGCTCCCGAAGCGCGGCTACTCGAAGGACGTGGCCGTCGGGTCGCTCGCCGGCGCCGGCACTTTGGGATTCCTGATCCCGCCCTCCAACATCATGATCATCTACGGCGTGCTGGGCGACGTCTCGATCGCCAAGCTCTTCACCGCGGGCTTCATTCCGGGTGTCCTGCTTGCCGGCAGCTTCATGGGCTGGATCATGCTGCACACGGCGTTCAAGCCCGAGCTGATCCCGGCGAGCGAACGCAAGGTGCGTGTCGCCACGCCCGCCGAATTCCTGACCTCGATCCGCGAGCTGGGACCGGCGGTCTTCCTGATCCTGTGCGTGCTCGGCTCCATGTATGGTGGGCTGGCGACGCCCTCCGAAGCCGCCGCTGTCGGCGTGCTGGGCGCGCTCGTCGTGGCCGGCGTCCAGCGGGAACTTTCGCGGGCGGCTCTCCAGGCGATCGCCATCGGCTCGATTCAGACCTGCGCCATGATCGCGCTGATCGTGCTGGGTGCTTCCATCCTGGGAAGCGCCGCGGCCTTCCTTGGAATTCCCGCGGCGGTCGCGGAGTTCGTGAAGAGCCTCGGCCTGTCCCCGTTTATGCTGATCGTGGCGCTGATCGTCTTCTACCTGATCCTCGGCTGCTTCCTCGACGGTTTCAGCATGATCGTGATGACCTTGCCGATCGTCATGCCGATCGTAAAGGCCGCCGGCTTCGATCCAATCTGGTTCGGCATCTTCCTGGTGCTGGTGGTGGAAATGGCGCAGATCACGCCGCCGGTCGGATTCAATCTTTTCGTCATCCAGGGTCTGACCGAGGACGGCCTCGGCTACATCGCGCGCGTGACCTTGCCCTATCTCGCGATCATGGTGTTGTTCACCATGGCCCTCGCGATATTTCCCGACATTGCCCTCTGGCTTCCGCGCTACCTCAGCAGCTAGTCTGCTCCTCGGGGCAACGAGGGGAACTGAATGGAACCGCGGA
>JAKFVZ010000121.1 GCA_021732965.1 Reyranella sp. | reverse complement strand
GGCCTGCGTGGCTCGTGTCGCGCGCTTGCCGATGACCAGCGCCATCTACGCCTCGCACTCGAAGATCGTGGCGGGCGCGTCGGGCAGCACCATCGTGTCGCCGTCGCCGATCACCGCGGTAGCCGCCTTGTGGAAGGCGTTGATGGCCGGCTTCTCCGGCAGCGTGCCGTCTTCCATGTAGTTCACCGCCATGCAGACGATGTTGCCCGGCTTCGGCACCGGCGGACGCAGCTTCACGCCGGATACCGGTACGCCCTTGCCTTCGGCGGCGGCCTTCTCGACCTTGGCCTTGTAGGAATCCCATTTGGCGATCAGGCCGATGATCAGGTCCCGCGAATCGAGGTGCGGGATGTCCTTCACGGCGTCCGTCACATCGACGACCTGGTCGCCCTTGATGACGCCCAGGCGATAGTCGTTGAAATAGCAAAGCTTCACTTCTTTTCTCCCTCTTCAAAAATTCTCCCGGCGGCGACCACGGCCACCGTTTCCCGCTTTTCAGGATCGGACGGCGGGTCTAGCGTTCCTCCAAAGAGCGGAGGAAACAATGGCCGTAATCAAGGCTGCGGAATTTGCCTGGCCCCGGATGGAGGCACCCGATCTCGACCAGATGGAGGAGTTCCTCACCCATTTCGGCTTGGTCCGTTCCGAGCGCACGTCCGACGCGCTCTACATGCGTGGCACCGACGATCATCATCACCTGCATGTCACGCACAAGGGCGGCACGAAGTTCATCGGCTTCGCCTATCACGCCGCCGACGAGGACGACCTGAAGCGACTCGCGAAGCTGCCGGGCGCTTCGGCAATCGAGACGATCGATGAGCCTGGCGGCGGCAAGCGCGTACGCCTCACCGAGCCGAACGGCTACCAGATCGAAGTCGTCGCGGGACAGGCACGAGTCGAGCCGATCAAGGTCGCGCGCGATGAACAGAACACCGCCCGCGAGCCGGGTCGCCGCGTGGGGCGCGTGATGCGCCTCGGCAAGTCGCCCACATCGATCCAGCGCATCGGACACGGCGTGCTGTCGTCGCCCAGGGTCACGGAGACCGTGGCGTGGTTTCGCGAGACGCTGGGCATGATCCGCTCCGACGACGTCTATGTCGGCGAAAAGGACAACATCATCGGGTCGTTCAACCGACTCGATCGCGGCGACGCCTACGTCGATCATCACGTCTTCTTCTGCAATCACAACCCGAAGGCCGGGCTGAACCACATTTCCTACGAGGTGCAGGACATCGACTGCGTCTTCCAGGATCACGAGTACATCAAGCGGCTGGGCAAGTACGACCATATGTGGGGCATCGGCCGGCACCTGCTCGGCAGCCAGGTCTACGACTACTGGTGCGATCCCTGGGGTCGCGTTCACGAACGCTGGGCGGATACCGACCGGCTGAATGCAGCCAATGGCGGCAATCTGCTCAGCGCCGAGGAAGGCTTCCAGTCGCAATGGGGCGACCGGCCGCCCGACCGTTTCCTGGGCCACGCCAGCCCCTGAGACCGTAACCTACTTCGTCTTGAACTTGTCCGGCAGGCGCTCCTCGTTGCCGAGCGCCACCTTGCGCACGCCCTCGCTGTCGGGGCTGGGCGGGAAACCTTCGGATGCGCGCGGCGCCGGCGTCTCGACGACGGTGTTGGAGAGACGGCCGACCCCCGTGACCTCGATGTCGATCGTGTCGCCGGCCTCGAGCGGGCGGGAGTTGGCGGGCGTGCCCGTCAGAAGGATGTCGCCCGGCAGGAAGGTGATGTGGCGGGCAAGATCGGCGATCAGGTATCCGCAGTCGAAGATCTGCTCGCTGACCGCGCCTTCCTGTACCATCTTGCCGTTCTTGTAGCTGCGTAGCGTCGACTGGCGCACGTCGACACCCGAGACCAGGCCCGGTCCGATCGGGCAGAACCCATCCATGCCCTTGACGCGCATCATCGAGCCCGCGTCGGTGTCTCGGAAATCGTGGCAGCCGAAATCATTGGCCGGCGCGAAGCCCGCGATGCAGTCCCAGGCCTCCTCGCGGGTCACGTTCTTGGTGACCTTCGAGAAGACGACGGCCATCTCGCCCTCGTAATTCACGTACTTGTAGCCCTTGGGCTTCACCAGCTCGCCCTTATGGGCGTTGAGCGCGGTCAGCGGCTTCTGGAAATAGGTCGGGGTCCTGGGCGGCGTGTGCGTATTGTTGAATTCGTAGTAGCGCGAGATGTAGTTCACGTGGACGCACAGGATCTTGGTCGGATTGCACGGCGGCAGATGGACGACGTCCTTCTCCTCGGCGGTGCGGCCGTCGGCGAAGACGATCTTGCCATCCTTGAACTCCACCCAATAGGCGCTGCCGTCCTTCATGACGTGACGGACTTCCTTGCGCGGTCCCTCGAGTACGCTCATCTCAACAACTCCCCTTACTGAAGATCGAACCAGACATGCACGTTGCCGGTGCCGGCCGCGTTCTCGTATTCCGAGAGCTGCGTGCCGCGGGCACGGCAATCCCTGCCGCCCAGCGCCCCCATCATCTGGGCGTAGTGCGCGCCCCGCCCCTCGTACTTGGCCGCTTCCAGCTCCGGGAAGCGGTCGAGCACAATGTCGTGCCGCCCCTGCTTCCAGAGTTCCAGCACCTCCATGTCGAGTGCGCGGTTCTTCGGCTCCGAGACATTGTCGGGATGCCAGACACGCGGATTGGGCGGGACATGGTCGAGGTCGTAGAACTTGTGGCTCATCGCCCCGGAGGCCAGCAGCACGACGCGGGCGTCGGAGCGGCGGATCGCCTCGCCGACGACCTCGCCCATTTCCAGGAAATGCTTGAACCGTGCGGTCTGGCAGGTGCCGACGCTCAGCACCTTCTCACCGCGACCGAGATAGTGGATGACGTTCAGGGTCGGATAGTGCAGCGGCAGCGTCTCCTCGACGACGTTGCGCGCCGCGACCTTCTTCTCCTTCGCGACCTTCTCGACCTCCGCGGCCAGCGCCGGTGCGCCGGAATGGTCGTAGGGGAAGCGCGTCATCGAGAACGGCAGCTCGTCGGACGTGTAGCTGCCCTTGTAATGCGCCGCGCCCGCCACGAGATGCAGCGACGTGGTGAGCCAGTGCGTGTCGAACAGCACGAACGTGTCGGGCTTCACCGCGTCGATTTTCGCGCGCACGCGATCAAAGCCCTCGATCAGGTCGGAGTCGCGACCATTGCCGCGCTGGACCCGGATCTCCTTCGGTTGCACCAGGCCGGGATGGTGCGAAACGACGGCCGCGCCGACGATCTGGCCCATGGACATATGCTCCC
>JAKFVZ010000560.1 GCA_021732965.1 Reyranella sp. | reverse complement strand
GGCCCGCGCGGCGGCGTCGCGCGGCACGAAGAAGCGCATCGTCATCGCGAAACCTCGCGCACGATCTCGCCGATCGCGCCGTCGTCCAGCCGCGCCATCGGCTCGCCGTCGAGCATCGACGCGGGTGCGGAGGCACACAGTCCCAGGCAATAGACCGCCTCGACCGTGACCCTGCCGTCTTGCGTCGTGCCGCCCCATTCCATGCCGAGGCGATCCAGCAGGCGGCGCGCCAGGCCCTCTCCGTCCATCGACTGGCAGGCCTCTGCGCGGCAGATCTTCAGCACATGGCAACCCGCCGGCCGGTCACGGAAGTCGTGATAGAAGGAGACGACGCCATGCAGTTCGGCGCGCGTGACGTTCATCGCCTGCGCCAGGAAGGCGATTGCCGCTTCCGGGATGCAACCGAACGACGCCTGCATGTCGTGCAGGATCGGCAGCAGGGGTCCCTCCCGCCCCTCATGCCGGCGGACGATCTCGCTCGCTTCGGCTTCGTCCCACTGCATCGACACCTGAACTCCGCCCGGCTTTGCTGGGAGAATGCTCGGCGGACGAGGCGTCGGTCTCAATAAAGGTGTTCGGTGGTGCGATAGAACAAACCTATCGATCACCACTCCCGGACCGGAGATCGCCCGTCAGACCGGCGAGGCGGCGAGCCGGTTGGCCTCGGCGACCAGCGCATTCGCGAGGGGTGTCATCGGCTCGCGCCGGGGTACGACGAGGCCAATCGAGTGCGTCGCATCCGGTTCGACGATCGGAATCGAGCGCAGATGCTCGGTGAGGCCGAGCGTGTCGGCCAGCTTCTGCGGCATCACGCTGGCCCAGCGGCCGGTCCGGACATGCGAGAACAGCACGATCATCGAGTTGGATTCGAGCGTGGGATCGGCCTGGCCGCCGGCCTCGTGCAGGAGCTGGTCGATGATGCGCCGGTTCTGCATGTCGGGGGTCAGCAGGCAGAGCGGGATGCGGCCGACCTCGGCCCAGGTGACGCTGTCGCGATCGCCAAGCGGGCTGTTCTCGGACGTGAGCAGGCGATACTGCTCGGTATAGAGCGGCACCGCCCGTAGCCGCCCGAGCGGCTCGTTGTCGATATAGGTCAAGCCGGCATCGACCTCGAGATTCTCCAGCATCGCCAGGATCTCGATCGACGTCCGCGACAGGATCGTGAACTTCACGTTGGGATGCCTCGCCCGGAACGGCGTAGTGAGCGCCGACACCATCGCGAGCGCCGTCGGGATCGCCGCGATGCGCAGCCGGCCGCTGAGCCCCTTTCGCAACGACGTCACTTCCTGCCGCATCGCGCGGGTGTCGGCCACGATGCCGCGCGCCCAGTCGAGCACGCGATCGCCTTCGGGCGTGAAGCCGATGAAGCGCGAGGTCCGCTGCACCAGCATCACGCCGAGCATGTCCTCGAGGCTCTTGATGCCGGCGGAGAAAGTCGGCTGGGTGACGCCGCACAGTTCGGCCGCCTTGCTGAAATTCCGCTCCTGGGCGAGCGCGAGCAGGAATTCCAGTTTGTCGATCATGCAGGGAGATTAGCCCAAAACCCTCGCCCCCGCTGCCCCGACCGGGTCGATCTACATGGCCGTCCTGGCCTTTTCGGCCTCCTGTTGCAGGCTCCACGGTGCGCGGTAGCCGGCGCGCCAGTCGGGCGGGAGTTCGCAGGGCCGGAGATCGAAGCTCGCATAGGTCGCCGGCTTGCCGCGGACGATGTCGCCCATGTGCGGGCTGGTAATCGGCGAGGGCACATAGCAGAACGAATCGGCCGACGAATAGACCGGCAGGAGCAGCGGGCGCCCCGCGCTCGAGGTGTTCTGCGTCGAGCCATGGATGGTGCGGCAGTTGAGCAGCAGGGTCGTGCCCGGCCCGCCGGTGGCGCGCTTCACCTCGCTCTCGCGGATCTGCCGGGCATCGGCCTCACGTAGCGCGACCGCGAAGCCGCCCTTCTCGTCGTACATGGTGTAGAGCGGCCCCTCATGGCTGCCCGGCACGACGGCCAGCGGCCCCTGGTCGTCGGTACAGCCGTCGATATAGACGCCGACGGTGACCGGGCTGTAATCGGTGTGCGGCCACGCCTGGATGTCCTGGTGCCACTTGAATTCGCGGCTCCCATTCCCCGCCTTCACGTTCAGCTTGGCATGGTGGAACTTCACGTCCGGGCCGACGACGTCGGCCACCAGGTCGGTTATGACCGGGGCGGACATGAAATCCCAGAACGTCGGATGCTGGTCCTGCGGCGAGGTCACGCGATGCAGACGGGGATCGATGGCCGAATGGCCCCGCTCCAGCACGAACACGTCGCCCGACCGGGTTTCGGTGCGGCTGCGGTCGACGACTTCCGTCATCGCAGCCCGCAGACGGCTCAGCCAATCGGCCGACACGTAATTTTCGAGCACGAGATGGCCATCGCGGAAATAGGCAGCGCGCTGGTCCTCGGTGAGGACCAGGGGTTTGTGCTTCAGGACGTCCTGGGGTTTCATCGAACGTTTCCTTCTCCGGGCGTGTTCTGGCGACACATGTCAGAGACGTTGCAGGGCGCCGCTGGCCGCCGGCAAGGAAAACCGTGACGCCGTGCCGCAGAACAACACCTCGCGCCGCTCTCTTCGGCAATACCCATGTTACTGTTCCGAACGAGCCAGGACAGGATGCGAATGACGACAGGCAGTGTGGCGATCGGCATCATCGGCGCCGGAATCATGGGCGAGCGGATGCTCAACGCGATCCTGCAGCAGGATCCGGCAAGGGTGTACGCCTGCGGTCTCTGGGACCCGGCGCCTGCCGTTCTGCAGCGCATGCAGAAGAACTTTCCGCAGGTGCGGCAGATGAGCGATGCGGCCGGCCTGATCTCGGCCAGCGACTGCGTCTACATCGCTTCGCCGCCCGCCTCGCATCTCGCGCATGCTCGCGCGGCGCTGACGGCAGGCAGGACAGTCTTCTGCGAGAAACCGCTTTCCATCGACGTCGCGGACGCACGGGCCTTCGTGGCAGAGGCCGGCGACCGGGGCGCGGTGAACTTCCCCTTCGCCTCCTCCCTTGCGGTCGCGGCGATCCGGAACTGGATGGACGCGGGCGATGTCGGCACGCCTCGGCGCGTCGCCATCGACGTGGGCTTCGCCGCCTGGCCCCGACCGTGGCAGGCCGACGCGGCAAGCTGGCTCGACCGGCCAATGCAGGGCGGCTTCACGCGCGAAGTCGTCTCGCATTTTCTTTTCCTTGCGCGACGCCTCGTCGGGCCGCTTCACGGGCTGAAGGGCCATACTGTATTTCC
>JAKFVZ010000122.1 GCA_021732965.1 Reyranella sp. | reverse complement strand
TGCAGGTCGCCGCGCTTGCCGAGCGTGACCAGCTTCTCGACGATCGGACGCAGGTCCTTCGCCTTGTGCAGCGTGGTCGTGATCTGCTCATGCTTGATGAGGGCACCGGCGAGATTCATGAACATCGCCTTGCGATGCTCAGCCGTGCGGTGGAACTTCCGGCCGCGATTATTGTGACGCATGACTTATTTCCTTCTACCGGCCTAGTACGGCTCTTCCAGCCGCTTGGCCATTTCCTCGATGTTGTCCGGCGGCCAGCCCGGGATTTCCATACCCAGGTGGAGGCCCATGCCGGCCAGCACTTCCTTGATCTCGTTCAGCGACTTGCGGCCGAAGTTCGGCGTGCGCAGCATCTCCGCCTCGGTCTTCTGAACCAGATCGCCGATGTAGATGATGTTGTCGTTCTTCAGGCAGTTGGCCGAGCGAACCGACAGCTCGAGCTCGTCGACCTTGCGCAGAAGGTTTCGGTTGAACGGGAAGTCGTCCTGCTGCTCTTCCTTGCGGACTTCGCGCGGCTCTTCGAAGTTGATGAAGAGCTGCAGCTGGTCCTGCAGGATGCGGGCGGCGAGCGCCACGGCATCGGCCGGCATCGTCGTGCCGTTGGTCTCGACCGTCATCGACAGGCGGTCGTAGTCGGTGACCTGGCCGACGCGGCTGTTCTCGATCTTGTAGGAGACGCGCTTGACCGGGCTGAACACCGAATCGACGGGGATCAGGCCGATCGGGGCGTCTTCGGGACGGTTCGCCGAGGCCGGGATGTATCCCTTGCCCGTGGCGACCATCAATTCCATCGAGATCGAGGCGCCGTCGTCGAGCGTGCAGATCAGGTGCTTCGGGTCCATGATCTGGACGTCGCCCGGCAGCTCGATCATGCCGGCGGTGACTTCACCGGGGCCGACGGCGCGCAGGTACAGACGCTGCGGGCGATCGCCCTGCATCTTCACCGCCATCGCCTTGATGTTCAGCACGATGTCGACGACGTCCTCGCGGACGCCGGGAATCGACGAGAATTCATGCAGCACGTTGTCGATCTTGATCGACGTGACGGCGGCACCCTGGAGCGACGACAAGAGCACGCGACGCAGAGCATTGCCGAGAGTGAGACCGAAACCGCGCTCGAGCGGCTCGGCGACGATGGTCGCGACGCGACCGGGATCGACGCCGGCTTCGGTGACAAGCTTCTCCGGCTTGATCAGGTCCTGCCAGTTCTTCTGAAGCACGTGGGCTACCCCTCTAGACCGGTTCGAGCGAGCCCCTCGGGACTCGCCATACATTCTCAAAGAGCGGGCGGCGCCGGAGCGCCACCTCCACTCGAAATCAGACGCGACGACGCTTCGGCGGACGGCAGCCGTTGTGCGGGATCGGCGTCACGTCGCGGATCGACGTCACGGCGAGACCGACGGCCTGCAGCGCGCGCAGCGCCGACTCGCGACCCGACCCGGGACCGCGCACGAGGATCTCGATGGTGCGCATGCCATGCTCCATCGCCTTGCGACCGGCGCCTTCGGCGGCCATCTGCGCGGCGAACGGAGTGGACTTGCGCGAGCCCTTGAAACCCTGCTGGCCCGACGACGACCAGGCGATCGCGTTGCCCTGGGCGTCGGTGATCGTGACGATCGTATTGTTGAACGAAGCATTCACGTGGGCGACGCCCGCGATGATGTTCTTGCGTTCCTTGCGACGGGGACGCGCGGCGGCGGCGGCTGCTGCTTTGGCCATGACCTCTATCCCCTCTTACTTCGTCACTTTTTTCTTGCCGGCGATCGGCTTGGCCGGACCCTTGCGGGTGCGCGCATTGGTATGCGTGCGCTGGCCATGGACCGGAAGGCCGCGGCGATGGCGCAGGCCGCGATAGCAGGCGAGGTCCATCAGGCGCTTGATGTTCATCGCCACTTCGCGACGCAGATCGCCCTCGACCGAATAGTCGCGGTCGATGGTCTCGCGGATGCGGATGACCTCGTCGTCGCTCAGCGTGTTCACGCGCCGCGACTCGTCGATCCCCACTTTTCCACAGATCTCCTTGGCTTTCGCCGCGCCGATCCCGTGGATGTACTGAAGTCCGATCACGACACGCTTGGCGGTCGGAATGTTCACACCGGCTATACGAGCCAAAGTCCCAACTCCTTCAAAGACTTATGGCGCGCTCGCGCGCGCCCGTCACAGTTCCGCTGGCCCCGGAAAAGCGCGCGATTATATGTACCCGCGCCCCCGAGTCAATGGAACTAACCCTTGTCAAGTCCCCGCCAGAACTCCCGTGATCTGGCGGTAAACTTCGTCCATCGCGGCCATCCCATCGACCTTCCGCAACACCCCGCGGGCGCTGTAGTAGGGCAACAAGGGCTCGGTTTGAGCCCTGTAGGCAGCCATGCGAGTCTTCATGGTCTCTGCATTATCGTCCTTGCGGCGGGTGAATTCCTTCGACCCGCAGACGTCGCAGACACCTTCGGCCTTCGGCCGCTTGAACTTGTCGTGATACCCCGCGCCGCACTTGGCGCAGGAAAACCGGCCGACGACGCGCTCCGTCAGCGCCTTCTCGTCGACCTCCATCTCGATGACCCGGTCGAGCTTCCTGGCCGCTTCGGCCAGCATCTTGTCCAGTGCCCTGGCCTGGGCCTCGGTCCGCGGGAAACCGTCCAGGATGAAGCCCTTGGCGCAGTCCGGCTGAGCGATACGGTCCTTGATCAGGCCGACCATCAGCTCGTCCGGGACCAGTTCGCCCCGCTCCATGATCCCCTTGGCCTTCTGGCCGAGCTCGCTGCCCGAGGCCACGGCCGCCCGCAGCATGTCGCCGGTCGAGAGCTGGATCAGCCCCCGCTCCTGCTGCAGCCGCTGCGCCTGCGTGCCCTTGCCGGCACCCGGCGGTCCCAGAAGAATGATGTTCATCGGCCCTTGCCCCTCAGGCGGGCCTTCTTGATGAGGCCCTCGTACTGGTGAGCCAGCAGATGCGCCTGCACCTGGGTCACCGTGTCGAGCGTGACCGAAACCACGATCAGGAGGCTGGTGCCGCCGAAGTAGAAGGGTACGCCGCCGCGGGCGATCAGCAGTTCGGGCAGGATACAGACCGCCGAGAGGTAGAGGGCGCCGATCACCGTGAGGCGGTTCAGAATGTACTCGAGGTACTCGGCCGTGTTCTTGCCCGGACGGATGCCCGGAATGAAGCCGCCGTTCTTCTTCAGGTTATCGGCTGTGTCCGCCGGATTGAACACAACGGTCGTGTAGAAGAAGCAGAAGAAGACGATCAGGCCGATATAGGCAAAGAGGTAGAGCGG
>JAKFVZ010000356.1 GCA_021732965.1 Reyranella sp. | reverse complement strand
GCATGAAGATCGCATAGGTGACCGTGCAGTCGCCGAACTTGCCGACCACCTGCTTCGAGCGGTTGAAGTAGTGGTCCGTATAGCGTTCGATCTCGCCATTCTCAGGATGCGTCATCGGCCCTCCCCTGGGCTCTCTCGCGCTCGGCCGGGACGTCGTCAGACGGCCGGGCGCGCCCTTGCGACCGACAGGCGCTCGTCCTTGAGCTGCTCGGCGAGCAGGAAGGCGAGTTCCAGCACCTGGCTGGCATTGAGCCGCGGGTCGCACTGCGTCTCGTAGCGTTCGTTGAGATTGTCGACCGTGATGTCGGTCGAACCGCCGATGCACTCCGTGACTTCCTGTCCGGTCATCTCGAAATGCACGCCGCCCGGATGGGTGCCCTCGGCGCGGTGCACGGCGAAGAACGCCTTCACCTCGTTCAGGATCGAGTCGAAGTGACGGGTCTTGCGGCCGTTGTTCGCCGTGATGGTGTTGCCGTGCATCGGATCGCACGACCAGACGACGGACTTGCCCTCGCGCTCGACCGCGCGCACCAGCGGCGGCAGCATATCGCCCACCTTCTCCGCGCCCATGCGGACGATCAGCACGATACGGCCGGCCTCGTTGGCCGGATTGAGCGTGTCGATCAGGCGGAGCGTGTCGTCGGTCGACAGCGACGGGCCGCACTTGAAGCCGATCGGGTTGCGAACGCCGCGCAGGAATTCGACATGCGCGCCGTCGGGCTGACGGGTGCGGTCGCCGATCCACAGCATGTGCGCCGAGCAGTCGTACCAGTCGCCCGAGGTCGAATCGACGCGGGTCAGCGCCTCCTCGTACTGCAGCAGCAGCGCCTCATGGCTGGTGAAGAAGTCGGTCTCGGCGATCTGCGGCGTCGTCGCCGAGCTGAGGCCGCAGGCGGCCATGAAGTTCAGCGTCTCGTCGAGGCGCGCGGCCAGGTCCTGATAGCGAGCCGAGGCCGGCGAGTTGCGCACGAAGTCGAGGTTCCAGCGGTTCACCTCGTGCAGGTCGGCATAGCCGCCCTGGGCGAAGGCGCGCAGCAGGTTCAGCGTCGCGGCCGACTGGTTGTAGGCCTGTACCATGCGCTCCGGATCGGGCAGGCGCGAGGCGGCGGTGAACTCGAAGCCGTTGACGTTGTCGCCGCGGTAGGACGGCAGCTCGACGTCGCCCACCTTCTCGACGTTGGACGAGCGCGGCTTGGCGAACTGGCCGGCCATGCGGCCGACCTTCACGACCGGCACGCCGGCGCCGTAGGTCAGCACGACGGCCATCTGCAGCAGCACGCGGAACGTGTCGCGAATGTTGTTTGCGGTGAAGTCGGCGAAGCTCTCGGCGCAATCGCCGCCCTGCAGCAGGAAGGCCTCACCGTTGGCGACCTTGGCCAGCGACGCCTTGAGCTTGCGCGCCTCGCCGGCAAAGACCAGCGGCGGATAGCGGCGCAGGCGGGCCTCGGCGCCCGCCAAAGCGGCGGCGTCCGGATAGACCGGCATCTGCAGGGCCGGCCGGCTGCGCCAGCCGGTCAGCGACCAGTCGGCCGCGCTCGTGCTGCGGGACTGGCCTTTTGCGGGGTTGCGCGAATCGGCCCTGGACTGGCCCTGGATCGCGGTCATCGACTCCTCCTCGACCCGCGGACCAAAGGGGCCGGCGGGGTGGGTGAACCTATACGTGCTGTGGATAAAAGGCCAGCCGGGAGGCCGGCCCCGTTCTACTCCGCGGCTGCCCGGGTCGGAGCCGAATCCGCCCGCGCCGTGCGCATGGTCACGAACTCCTCGCCGGCCGTCGGATGGATGCCCACGGTGGCGTCGAAATGGGCCTTGGTCGCCCCCGCCTTCATGGCGACGGCCAACCCCTGGATCAGCTCCGCCGCGTCGTCGCCCACCATGTGGATGCCCACCACCCGGTCGGTCGCGGCCTCGACGATCAGCTTCATGAAGGTGCGCTGGTGGCGACCGGAGATGGTGTACTTCATCGGCCGGAACGCCGCCGTGTAGATCCGCACCTCGCCGAGCTGCTGCTTGGCCTGCTCCTCGGTCAGGCCGACATTGGCCATCTCGGGCTGGCAGAAGACCGCCGACGGCACGTCGTGGTGATTGGCCTTGCGCGGCTTCTTGCCGAACTCGGTGTCGGCGAAGCAATGGCCCTCCATCAGGGCGACCGGCGTCAGGTTGATCCGGTCGGTGACGTCGCCCACCGCCCAGATATTGTCGGCCGTGGTCTTGGACCATTCGTCGACCGCGATGGCGCCCGCCTTGTTGAGCTGCACGCCCGCCTTCTCCAGGCCGATGCCCGACGTGTTGGGCGCCCGGCCGGTCGCGTACATCACGCAATCGGTCTCGAACATGCCGCCGAGCGGCGTATGGACCTCGAACGGGCCGCTCTTGCCGTCGGCGCCCCTGGCGACGATGCGGCCGATCTCGGTCTCGGTACGCATGCGAATGCCGCTTTCCCTCAGGGCCTCGTGCACGAAGGTCCGGCATTCCTCGTCGAAGCCGCGCAGCACGCGATCGCGCCGCAGCACCAGGTCGACCTTGGCGCCGAGCCCGTTGAAGATGCCGGCGAACTCGACGGCGATATAGCCCGCGCCGACGATGGTGATGCGCTTTGGCAGTTCGGGCAGATGGAACGCCTCACTCGAGGTGATGGCCAGCTCGCAGCCCGGAATCGACGGGATCACCGGATGGCCGCCCGTCGCAATCAGGATCTTCCCGGCCGTGATCGTTTCCTCGCCGACCTGGATCGTATGGCGATCCATCAGGCGCCCCCGGCCCATGTGCAGCTTCACGCCCGCCCCGTCGAGCAGGCGCAGATAGACAGCGTTCAGTCGATCCACTTCCTTGTTCACGTTGTCGCGCAGCGTGGCCCAGGAATGGGTCGGTGGCTGGACGGTCCAGCCGAAGCCGGCCGCATCCTCGAACTCGTGCGCGAACTTCGAGCCGTACATCAGCAGCTTCTTAGGCACGCAGCCACGGATCACGCAGGTACCGCCGACACGGTAATCCTCGCAGATGCCGACACGCGCCCCGTGGGTCGCCGCGATGCGAGAGGCGCGCACGCCGCCCGAACCGGCGCCGATGACGAACAGATCGTAGTCGTAAGCCATGACCATCCCCGAGGAGAACAAAACCTCAACGCGGCCATAATTCGGTCGCGGGTCAGACTATATCGGGGCCTAGACGGGCGGGTAAGGGAAATGGCGCGTGTATTGCCGTCTTCCGACACAACTTTAAGGATAGTCCATGCCAAAAATTGCCCTGATTGCGACAGCTCTGCTGATG
>JAKFVZ010000362.1 GCA_021732965.1 Reyranella sp. | reverse complement strand
CACCAGCTCGGCCGACGGTGCGGTCATGAAGTCCTCGACGGCTTCGACGCTCTCGAAGCGGGCCGGAAGGTTGGCGCTCATTTCTTGCCTCCAGGATGGGCCGGCGTCAGGCGCTCGGGCGGCGCGGCTTGCATCGACCGCAGGGCCGCGAAGTCGAGATCGACGCCGACGGCAAAGCCCGGGCAGCCGAGCGACCCCAGAGCGAGCGCCCCGTTGTTGATCTTGAGCCGCGCCGGCTTGCCCGGTTGCCGCTCGTAGAGATCGGAATGCGCCGCCACGAAAGCGTTCTGCTCGGCCTCGGAAGCTGACGACATGCCGTCGATGAAGTGATGGGCGTTGCGCTCGACATGGGTGAGTCCCAGCAACGATACCAGCGCGAGGTCCTGCTGGACGCTGACGCCGGGCTGCGTCGTTAGGTCTTCGGCGGACATGAAATAGCCCGGGCCGAGCTTGGCGACACGCGCGGCGTTCAGGATCGACTTGTAGAAACCCTTGCAGTTCTTGCTCGAAACACCGGCATAGCCGAGCTTCAGCGCCTCGGGGAACGTCGATAGTTCGCCGTCGGATTCGTCGATGATGACGGGCCGGTATTTGGCGAGCGCCGTCACCGGCCGGCTGAGAGCTGCCTGACGCTTGATCGGCTGCTCGATGAATAGCGTCGCCTTGACCATCCTCGCCAGCGCCGGCGTCTCCTCGACCTTGCGCCACAGCTCAACGATGCCGTCTACATCGTCGTACTGCTCATTGCCGTCGAACGTGACCTTGTAGTCGCCCGCTGCCGCATCCAGCACCGAGGCGATGCGCGTCAGCCGGTCGAGATCGGCCTTGATGTCGCCGCCGACCTTCAGCTTGTAATACCGCCCGCGATAGTGGGAGACGACCTCCTCCAGCGTCTCCGGCAAGCCGTCGTTCACGCGTTCCGACGCCGGCCGCTCCGCCGTCGTCAGTGGGTCGACCAGGCCCACCGTATGGCGAAGATCGATCGAGGCTCGCGGCTTCAGACTCGCGAGAAAACCCATAAGATGCCCCGCCTCCACGTCGGGCGTCAGGTCCGTCGCGGCGATCCCCGGCACGTTGGAAGCGATCATCTGCGCGAAGGACTGCCCCGTCGCCTTGCCTACAGCATCGATGATCGCGCGGTCGAGCAGTGCCGGACCGTACGAAGCGACCAATGGATTGAGGCCGAGCTCGGCACCACGTGCGATCTGCTGGCGATAGCTGCCGGCGTAGAGGCCGAACGGCGTGTCGAAGCCGCGCGCCCCGTAGTGGTCGATGGCGAGCTGCAGCGCCTGGCGGAGTTGGTCGAGATTCTGCTCATCGGAGAAGTCCGGGCTCTTCTCGAACCACTTGGCGCCGAGTGCCTCGGCGGCGACGCCCTCGCTCTTGCGGCCGTCCTCCAGCACGATCCGCACACGAATGATCGCCTGGATGCCCTGTGTCACCGTGATGACGCCGAAACGGAACGGCAGGCGCAGGCGGTGGTCTCGCTCGAAGCGGTCGACCGCCTCAACCTTCACTTTCATGGGTTTTGCTCCAGCAGGCCCTGCACGTAGCCGATCATGCGCGCCGCGCAGGTTGGGCCGTCGGGCACATAGACGAAAGGCTCCATCGCGACCCAGCCGTAATAGCCGGTGTCGCGCAACGCCTGGACCACGGGCGCGAACTTGTCGGCGCCCTCGCCCGGTCCGCGCTTGTTGCGATCGTTGAGCTGGACGTGGGCCATGAGGCCGGTCGGCATCCAGCGGCGGATGGCATCGGCGACCGGCTCTATCTCCTCCAGGCTCGATGCCAGAGTGTCCACCATCAAACGGAAGGCAGGACTCCCGATCCGCCGGACGATGGCTTCGGCCTCCGACAGCGTATTGACGAAGTTGCAATCCGGTCGCGCGAGCGGCTCCAGACAATAGACGACGCCCGCTTTCTCCGACGCGGCGGCAGCAGCAGCCCAGGCTTCCTCCACCAGCTTCGCGTCGTCCGGTTGGGCGACCCTGCGCTGGCCAGGAGAGCCGTGGACGAGATAGGCACCGCCCAGTTCCGCGCAAAGATCGACCGACGCCAGCATCACGTCGAGGCTGCGCTGCCAAACCGCTCGATCCGCCGTCGCAATCGACAGCCCGGCGGGCGCCGCCAGCAGCCAGTGCAGGCCGCTCACCTCCAGACCGGCGTCGCTGCAGGCTCGACGGATCTCGGCGCGCCGCGCCGCCGGCATGCGCCATGCATCGTCGCCCAGGGTGAAGGGCGCGACCTCCAGGCCCTTGTAGCCGAGCGCCGCCGCCAGCGCGCATTGACGCTCGAACGGGAGTTCGCGGATGACTTCGTTGCAGAGGGAAAGCTTCACGGACGAACCTCGCCTTGACGGGCAAATGCGCGTTCGCCAGTCTCATCGCATGGGGCCACATGATATCAGCGGGACGAAAGCGGTGAAGCGATTCATCGCACCGCGCGCATGACGAAACTGGGTGCGTTCTGCCGGCAATACTGGCCAACCCTCGCTCTGTTCGCTTTCCTGCTCGCGAGCTGGCAGGCCGCCGTCACCTTCGGCAATATCCGCGAATATCTCCTGCCCGCGCCGCTCTCGGTCTGGAATGCACTCTGGCACGGCGACACCGCCTGGTGGCCGCATCTCTGGACCACGACATTCGAGATCATCGGCGCCTTCCTCATGGCCGCCGTGGTCGGCGTCGCCCTGGGCGTCGCCATCGCCTGGTCGCCCATCCTCGCCAACGCCCTCGTGCCGTTCCTCGTGTTCGTCAACACGCTCCCGAAGGTGGCGATCGCGCCGCTGTTCCTGATCTGGATGGGCTACGGCATCTTTCCCAACATGCTGATGGGGGCGCTCATCGGCTTCTTCCCGGTGGTCATCAACACCGCCGTCGGCCTGTCCCAGGTCGAGCCGGACATGCTCGACCTCGGCCGCGTCTTCAACGCGCCGAAATGGAAGATCTTCGTCAAGATCCGCATTCCCAATGCGCTGCCGTACATCCTGAGCGCCCTGAAGATCACGGCGACCGCCGCCGTGGTCGGCGCCATCGTCGGCGAGTTCGTGGCCTCGCAGCGCGGCCTGGGCTACGTCATCGTCACCACGCAGAGCAGCATGAACACCTCCGTGGCGTTCGCGGCCCTGGTCTGGATTTCCGTCGTGGGCCTCCTGCTCTACGGCGCGGTCGTATTGCTGGCGCATCTCTGGGCCCCGTGGGCCGAGGCGTCGACTGAGTTCGGGGATGGGAAGAAGGAGACCGTTATGACTCGCACACTATCGCTCGCATCTGTC
>JAKFVZ010000361.1 GCA_021732965.1 Reyranella sp. | reverse complement strand
CGAGAAGTTGAGGAACATCGCGAGCCACAGACGCAGCAAACGGCGCAGCGTGTAGTTCGACCGACCCTCGGCGCGCGGCAGGTGATTGACCTGCAGCCGGCTCACATTCTGGGTGATCTGGAAAATTAGGCCGTCGACATAGGGAGACGGCCCCTCGTAGCTGGCCGTGACGCGCTGGATCAGGAACCTCGACATGCAGCGGAAGCTCGAAAGGTAGAGGCCGGGCGGCTTGTCGATCAGCTTGTCGGCGCACCAGTTGGTGAAGCGGCTGCCGAGATTGCGCCAGGCCGCGTGCTTCTTCTCCTCGTAGTAGGTGTAGACCGCGTCGTAGTTGCCGTCGCGAGCATGCTCGAACAGGCGGCGTACTTCTTCCGGCGGGTTCTGCAGGTCGTCGTCCATGGTGATCGCATACGCGCCGCGCGCCCGCGCCAGACCGGCCATTACGGCATTGTGCTCGCCGAAATTGCGGCTGAGGCTCAGCACGATCACCGGCGCGCCGGGCTCGGCGGCCAGTTGCTTGCAGACGTCGAGGCTGTTGTCCGGGCTGCCATCGACCACCAGCACGATTTCCAGCCCACCGTCGATCTCGAGCGCCCGCAGCGCGCCGACCAGATCGCCGACGGTGGCGGCGCCATTGTAAACCGGGACCACGATTGAAAGCGCCGGCCCGGTTTCCGAGGTCTCAATCATCACGTACCGCCACGATCATGAGGGAACCGCCGAACGGGAAGTTGAGCCCCGCACCGATGACGGCGCGCTCGAAGGCGAGCGCAGTCGAGAAGATGGTGTCGAGCCAGCGCGGATAGTCGCGGACGTCGCTCTCGGCGTCGCCGCGCTCGACCAGCCGGTGGAGGAGCATCAGGGGAAACAGGAGCGTGTTCCAGTAACTCGCGCGAAGAATTCGGAAGCCGGCAGCGGCGACCAGGGCGCGGGCCTCGCCACGCGTGAAGCGGCGGGCATTGTGGACGCGCCTGTCATGCGCCGACAGCATCCATGAATAGGCCGGAAGATTGAAGAGCGCGATCGCGCCGGGCCCAAGGCAGCGATGCGCCTCTTTCAGGGCACGCGCGGGGTCCACGTTGGCATGGCAAAGCACGTCGAGCGAGACATAGGCCGCCAGGACACCGTCGCGCAGCGGCATTTCGTTCACCGACCCCGAGACGACCGGCCGGCCCGCCTTGCTCGCCGCCATGCCCGCCGCGACGGGATCGTATTCGAGACCGACGGTCGGGCGACCGGCGACACCCGGCCCCATCGCGTTCAGCATCCCGCCGGTCCCGCAGCCCGCATCGAGCACCGGTCCGCGACAGGGGGCAACCGACAGCGCATGGGTGAGTTGGTCGACGACCAGCCGGCGCAGGCCGCGATACCACCACATGCGGTCCTCGACCGCATGCATCAGCTCGTATTCGGCCCGTTCCATGAAGCGATGCGTCTCCCGGAAATCTCCTTTTCCTGTCCGCTTATGATATCTTCACCACGCTTTGCCAACCGTTCAGACCAAACCTCCGACGATCCCGCCGCGAGTCGAGCGGCTCCTTTTGGTGCCGCTGTTCGCGCTGCCGATCCTCTGGCTCGCCGGCTATTTCTTCCCGCCCCTGAATCACGATGTTGCCGCCGTCCTCGACGTGTCGACGCGCTGGATCGGCGGCGAAAAACTTTATGTCGAGGTCCTCGACGAGAACCTGCCACTCACCTTCATCGTGCACGCGCTGCCGGTCCTGACGGCGAAACTATTGCCGGGGACGGTCGCATTCTGGTTCACGGCCTGGGTGGTTGCCGGAATATTTGCCTCTTTCTGGGCATGCCGGCGGCTGATCCACCTCGTGCCCTCGGCCGACCACGCGCTCACCGAAGCGCTGCTGCCGCCGGTCCTGCTGTTCCTGTTCACCGTGCTGCCCAACGAGCATTTCGGCCAGCGCGAGCACATAATGTTCGTGGCCTGCGCCCCCTACCTGGTGGCCTCGATGGCCCGGGCGGAGGGCGTGAACCCGTCGCGACTCGCCTCCATCCTGGTCGGTCTTGTGGCCGGGGTCGCGCTGGCCATGAAGCCGCACTATCTCGCCATCCCGGCAGCGGTCGAATTCTACCTGCTGGTCCGTCGCGGCTGGCGTCCCACATTCACCGATCCGATCCCATGGGCCATCGGCCTGCTGGCCGTGGCGCACCTGGCGATCATGTACCTGGTGTTCCCGGAGTTCGGGCATTTCGTCCTGCCGCTCGCGGTCGAGGCCTACGCGCCGATCGGCGATTCGGGCTGGCGCGATGTGCTGACCAGCAACGTGCTGGCTCCCACGCTGATTGCGCTGGCGATCTTCGGGCTTCTGGCCATCGTATTCACCAAGACCATCGCGGCACGCGTTCTGGTCGTGTTTGGCGTCGGCGCCGCCTTGTCGGCGATCGGCCAGGCCAAGGGCTGGCCCTATCACGTGCTGCCCGCTCTTTCGGTGGCGATCCTGCTGGCGGCGCTGACCGTTTCGCAGACCGTCGACCGGTACCTGCCGATCAGCCGCAGCGCCCACCGGCTGCCCGTGGCCGTTCTCTGCGCCACGTTCATGGTGCTGCTCTACTTCCAGGCGGCACTTTACAATCCGCCCTTCTACAAGCAGCGCCAGTTCGAGGATTCGATCGGCGGCCGGCTGCAGCACATCATCGAACAGAACGCTCCCAACCGGACGTTCCTCGTTCTCTCTCCGGGCATCTACCCGTTCTGGCCGATGGTGAACTACCTCGGCGGCCGCATGACCACGCGGTTCCTCACCATGTGGGTGCTGCAGGGCGTCTACGCGACCTGCGACGACTTTCCCGCGCTCTACAATCCGCCCGACACGATGGGCGACTCCGAGAAATTCGTGTTCGACACGTTGAGCGAGGACTTCGCCCGCGAGCATCCCGACCTGCTGATCGTCGACCGCATCGCCGGCGTGCCCCGCTGCCAGGGCAAGGAATTCGATTATCTCGACTATTTCATGCAGAACCGCATCTTCGCGGACGCTTTCGAGAACTACGAACACCTGATGGACTTCGACCGCTACCGCATCTACCGGCGCAAGAAGCTGAAGAAATAGCGGCAATTACCCCCCTCGACCGGAGGGCCGCTTCCTGACGCAACACACAATCCCTCATCCTGAGGAGGCGCGCCGCGCCGTCTCGAAGGATGGGCAACGAAGACGGTGCGCGTGCCCACCCTTCGAGACGCGGCCTGTGGCCGCTCCTCAGGGTGAGGTGGTGATGGTTGGAAGGCTAAAGAAGACTACTGCTTCCACGGCGGC
>JAKFVZ010000129.1 GCA_021732965.1 Reyranella sp. | reverse complement strand
GCGGTCGGACTGGTCATAGCGCTCGCCGTTGGCCGTGGACTTGCCGTGGAAGCCCGGCCCGTACCACGAAGCGACCCCGGTTTCGGTGAGGGTGAAGGTCTCCTGCGGCGTATAGGTAATGCCGTCTATCTTGTAGGGCTTGCCGATCTTGTAGGTGCCGCTCTGGGCCACGCTGCCGCTCGCCCCGCTTCCCCCGCCCTTGTTCGAGGATCCGCAGGCCGCGACGGACGCCATCACCGCGATCGCGCCGCAGAGGCGGAGGGTCTGGAGAGCTGGAAATCGCTGTTTTACCAACGCTAGCGGCATGATGTTCACATCATACATCATCTTGGACGGCCAGTGGAGCGGCCTCCTCCGGCTTTTGCGTCAGGCGACAATCCGGTCCGACAGGAGACCCACGGCGAGGGCGAAGAAGTCCGACTGGTTCCAGCGCAGAATGACCTTGAAGTTCTCGGTCGTGGCATAGGCCGGTCCGCCGGCCCCCGCCGGCCGCACGATGCGCGTGCCGGCTCCGCCCTGTGCCCCCGGCGGGATCTCGTCGCCCCAGCGCAGTCCCGGTCGCCAGCCCACTCTCCGCAGGTAGTTCACGATCGAGGCAAAGACATCGACCTTGTTGGTCCAGATGTCCTTGCGGCCGTCGCCGTCGCCGTCGGCGGCATAGGCGATGAAGCTGGTCGGAATGAACTGGCACTGGCCCATCGCGCCGGCCCACGAGCCCTTCATCGCATGCAGGCCGATATGGCCCTGCGACACGATCTTGAGCGCCGCGATGAGCTGCTCGCGGAAGAACTTGGCGCGGAAATTGTTGTGCACCAGCGTGGCCAGCGCCTCGACCACCTCGAAGTCGCCCAGCCGGGTGCCGTAGTTGCTCTCGATGCCCCACAGCGCGACGGCGACCGACGGCGGCAATCCGGCCGGCCCGGCGAAGCGTTCGATCGTGGCGCGGTTCTCGACAAGCAGGACGCGGCCGCGGGCCACGCGCTCGCTCGAGACGACGCGGTCGCGGTAGGTCTCCCAGCTCATCTTGAATTCGGGCTGGTTGCGCGCCTGCTCCATGACCCGCGGAACCTCGCGAATGTCGGCGAGCGCCGCGTCGATCGTGCCGCGATCGACGCCGGCCCGCAGCGCCTCCTGGCGGATCCCCTCGAGGAAGGCCGGCGGGAAGCGAGGCCCCGACGTCTGGGCGGCGGCCGGAAATGCCAGGGGAAACGGGGCGAGCGCCGCGCCGGCGCACAGGAGTCTGCGGGTGATCATGCGGCCTCTTTGCCGGTCAATCTTGCAGACTCTATGGCATCCCCGTCAGACGATGAGAAAATCGTTCTGCGTGAGCGCGAGGCCCGTCGACAGCACCGCGAAGGCCTGGGCCGCCCCCACTCCCGTGCCATCGGCGTCGTAGTAGAGGCTTCCGTTCGCCGAATCGTAGACGATGCGGTCGTCGGCATCGTGCGCGGCACTGCCGATATGGAAGGCCGCCACGCCGACCGAGGCCTGCCCCGCGAAGGCGCTGAAGATGGCATCGTCCAGGGCGATCTTGTCGATGCCCGCGACGAAGTCGATGATCGCATCGATGTTCGTCGGCCCCAGCGCGGTGCTGAACACGAAGGTATCGGCCCCGGTGCCACCCGTCAGCACGTCGCTTCCGCTGTTGCCGTCCAGCCGGTTGGCCGCCGTGCTGCCGGTCAGTGTGTCGTTGGCCGACCCGCCGATCAGGTTCTCGACGTTGCGGATCGTGTCCTCGGCCACGCCGCCGACCGTCACGGTGCTCAGGCCCGAGCCCGCCAGCGTCACCGAAACCGACGCCGACTTGTCGCTGTAGTCGGCGGTGTCGATGCCGCTGCCGCCGTCCATGAAGTCGATGCCTCCACCGCCGCGCAGGAAATCGTCGCCCGCGCCGGACTCGAAGCGGTTGGCCAGGCTGTCGCCGATCAGCGTGTCGTTGCCCGATCCGCCGAACACCTGCTCGATGTTGGAGATCGTGTCCTCGATCACGCCGTTCACCCGCACGCTGACCGCGGTGGCCTCGGCGAGCGTCACGGAAACGCCGACCGTCTTGTCGCTGTAGTCGGCGGTGTCGATGCCGGCGCCGCCGTCCATCACGTCATTGCCGCCGCCACCCATCAGGATGTCGTTGTTGGTGCCGCCTTCGAGCCGGTTCGCCAGCGCATCGCCGATCAGCGTGTCCTTGCCGCCGCCGCCGATGATGTTCTCGATGTTGCTGATCGTGTCCTCGACGACATTGTTCACCTTCACGGTGACCGGCGTCGCGCCCGCAAGGGTGACGGAGACCGACGTGATCTTGTCGCTGTAGTCGGCCGTGTCGATGCCCGCTCCGCCGTTCAGCACGTCGTTGCCCAGGCCGCCGAAGAAGTAGTTGGCCAGCCCGTCGCCGGTCAGCGTGTCGGCGGCGGTTCCGCCGATCACGTTCTCGAAGTTGCGGATCGTATCCTCGGCCACGCCACCGATCGTCACGCCGGCGAAGGTGGAGCCCGCCAGCGTGAGCATCACGGAGGTCGTCCGGTCGCTGTAGTCGAGCGTGTCGATGCCGGCGCCACCGTCCATCGTGTCATTGCCCAGGCCGCCCACCATGCGGTTGGCACCCGTGCTGCCGGTCAGCGTGTCGTTGCCCGACCCGCCGACCACGTTCTCGACGTTGCGGACGGTGTCCTCGGCCACGCCGTCGACTGTCACGGTGCTCAGGCCCGAGCCGGCCAGCGTCAGTGCCACCGCGACGGTCTTGTCGCTGTAGTCGACCGTATCGATGCCGGTACCGCCGTCCATGAAGTCCGCGCCGCCGCCGCCGCGCAGGAAATCGTCGCCCGCGCCCGACTCGAAGCGGTTGGCCAGGTCGTCGCCGATCAGCGTGTCGTTGCCCGACCCGCCGATGATGTACTCGACGTTGCGCAACGTATCCTCGACGAGGCCGGCGACCTTCACCGCCGCCAACGTCGCGCCGTTCAACGTCACCGAGAGCGCCGCCGTCCTGTCGCTGTAGTCGACCGTATCCGCGCCGATGCCGCCATCGAGCAGATCGCTGCCGAGGCCGCCGATCAGCAAGTCGTTGCCCAGCCCGCCATCGAGGCGGTTGGCCAGCGCGTCGCCGATCAGCGTGTCCCTGCCCGACCCGCCGATGATGTTCTCGATGTTGCTGATCGTGTCCTCGGCCACGCCGTTGACCGTCACGGTGACGGGCGTCGCTCCCGCCAGGGTCACGACGACCGAAGTCGTCTTGTCGCTGTAGTCGGCCGTGTAGATACCCTCGCCGCCTTCCAGCATGTCG
>JAKFVZ010000019.1 GCA_021732965.1 Reyranella sp. | reverse complement strand
GCGCACAGGTGTGCGGGGCCTTCTCCATCGCCTGGCGGGAGTGGCTCGCGGCTTTCCGGGCGTCATAGGGTCTGGCAACCCATTCACTGCCTGCACGCATGTAGAGCGTGTCGCCAAGGCGGACGATCTCGCCCCTCAACGGCTTGCCCGGCGCCGCGGCGCTTTCGACGGTTATGACCTGACGCACCGGCACGCCCGCCTGCTTGACGACGGCATCGAGCACCGCCTGGCAGGCCGCATCGTCGGCCCTCGCAATGCCGGCCGGCAGAGCGAAGGTGGCCGACAGAATGAGAATCGAAAGTCCGCGCGGGGTGTTCGCCATGTCGCCCTCTCGTCAATCCAGCGTGATGCCGGTCTCGACTGCCACGGCCTTCCATTGGCGCACCTCGCCGTCGAGGAAGCGCGCCATCTCCGGGCCGCCCTGAGGCATGGGATCGAGGAAGGCGGCGTCGAACTTCTCCTTCACGTCCGGCAGGAGCAGGACGCGGGATATGTCGGCCGCGAGCTTGTTCGTCACGGCCGGCGGCGTACCCGCGGGGGCCAGGAAGCCGTACCAGTTGTAGACGACGACACCCGGCGCACTCTCGGCATAGGTCTGCACGTCGGGAAGGCGCGGATGGCGTTGCGCCGTGGCGATCGCCAGCGCCTTCAGCTTGCCCGACTGGAGATGCGGCATGACCGGCGCCATCGCGTTCATCACCAGCGGAATCTGCCCGTTGATCGCGTCGTTCAGCGCCGGCCCCCCACCCTTGTAGGGCACATGCACGAGATCGAGGCCGACCTTGGTGCGCAGGAGTTCGTAGGTGAGATGCGGTCCGCTGCCCTGCCCCGGCGTGCCGACGGCAATCTTCTGCAGCTGGTCGCGCGGCATCGCGAGCAGTTCCTTGAGCGAGTTGGCCGGGAAGGACGGATTGGCGACCAGCACTTGCGGCGAAGCGCCGACCAGCGTTATCGGCACGAAGTTCTTCACCGGATCGTAACGTGCCTTGGAATAGACGGCGGGATTGATGCCGTGCGCCACGTCGGCGTAGAGTAGCGTGTAACCATCGGCCGGCGCCCGCGCGACGATCTCGGTGCCCAGCATGCCGGCAGCGCCGGGCCTGTTGTCGACGAGCAGATTGTAGCCCGCGCCCATCTCCTGAAGCTTCTGCGCCACAAGCCGGCCGGTGAAATCGGACCCGCCGCCCGGCGCATAGGGCACCACGAGGCGGATGGGTTGCGAAGGAAAGGCGGCCTGGGAACGAGCGGAGGCGGGCACCAGTCCGGCGACCGAGGCGGCAGCCAGGAGGCTGCGTCGGGTGAGGTTCGTCATGCACCCAAGGTAATCACACTTCGTGCCAAGCCGACACCTCGTGGCGGCTCGCTACCCCGGCGGCATCCCTTCGAAGGCCGTCAGGGACGGATCGATCCGGTCCCAGGCATGACCGCGCGCCCTGTAGAACACCATCTGAGGTGAGTACCGACCGGGCTCATCGAGGCTCGCCGCGTGCACGGTGAAGAGGTCGGGCATGGCCTTGAAGGTCAGGTAGACCGGCGTCCCGCAAGTGGAGCAGAAGGCATGCGTCTTCACATTGCCGCTATCCGCAGCAATGTCCCACTGCGCCGCCGTTCCCGTCAGCTTCACGTCATCGAGCCGCGGAAAGGTCAGGTAGGACCCATGCCCCGTGCCGCTTCTCCGCTGGCAATCCCGGCACTGGCAATCGGCCGCCACCATCGGCTCGGCGGAAATCTCATAGCGGATAGCGCCGCAGGCGCAGCCGCCCGTGTATGGCCTGCTCATCTTGCCTCTCCCCCTGTGCCGTACTCGTCGTGGCGGCGAAACCGCGGCGCCTGTTCGTTGCGGCCCCTGGGCGCGCGATCGAGCCACTGGTACATCGACCACAATCCGTCGACGCCGCGGGTATAGGTCGAATAGGTGTGATAGATGGCGCCCTCCTCCATCACGAAAGCGCTGACGCCGGGCCGGTCGCGACCGTAGGTCGATGCGTCGACCCCGCACATGCCCGCGAACTTAACGACCGGCGCTGGCGGCGGCTCGATGTCGAGCGCATGTCCGGCGCGTTCGTAGTTGTACTGGATGTCGCCCTCGCGCTGCTGCTGCTCGGTGAAGGAGACATTGAAGTCGAAGTTGAAATCGCTGCCGCCCGAGGACGCCCACGGAAAGCTCCAACCCATGCGTTCGCGGTAAGACAGCAGCTTCGGCAGCGGCGCGCGCGACACGGCCATCAGCGTCACGTCGTGATGGGCCAGATGGACGACACTGCCGTCGAACCCGTCGGCCACCGCGGAGCAGGACGGACAGCCCGCCTTGTAGTCCGGGCCGAACATGAAGTGATAGACTAGGAGTTGCGTACGCCCCCGGAAGAGATCAAACAGCGTCGCGCTTCCCTGCTCCGTGTCGAACTCGTACGTCTTGTCGACCCGCACCCAGGGCAGCGCCTGCCGCCGCCGCGCCAGCTCGTCGCTGCGCCGCGTCAGTTCCTTCTCCTCCTTCAGCAGATCGAGGCGAGCCTTCAGCCATTCATCTCGCGAGACTACCGGGTGCTGCATGGCAGGCTCCATCAGTGCGGCTTACGGGCGACGGTCTCTTCCGCCGCGAGGGCATCGATGGTCTTCACGACCTGCTTCCAGCCATGGCCCATACCGTTGAAGGCGGTCTCGTTGCGCGGTAGCACGAAGCCGGAATGGACGAGGCGAAGGCGTGTGCCCGCCTCGACGGGCGACAAGGTCCAGGTGACGACCGTGTCGAGTGGTGCGCCGTAACCGACGTTCGACGCGTGACCACCCGTCCAGGAATGAACGAAGCGGCGGTTCTCGACCACTTCGAGGACCTCGCAGCGGATCGTGCCGTCCCATCCGCCGGCCGGCGTGGTCTTGTAGGTGAAACGGTTGCCGACCACCGGCTCGAAGCCGGCGATCGGCATCTTGAGCCACCGGGCAATCAGGGCTCCGGTCGTCAATACCTTCCAGATCGCCGAAGGCGCATGCGGAAAGACGTCCTCGACGACGATCTCATTTGTATCGGGCTTGCGGGCAGCGGCGTTGCTCATGGGTCCATCTCCTTCAGGAGGGCTCGGAGGTTGTCGAAGCGCTCGCGCCAGAAGACGCCGTAGTGGCTCATCCAGTCGACCAACGGCTCGAGCCCCCTGGGTTCGGCGCGGTAGTAAACGTTGCGGCCCTCGGGGCGTTCGACGACGAGCCCGGCATGCTTGAGGTACTTGAGGTGCTGCGAGATGGCGCCCTGCGTCACCCCGCTCCCGCGCGTCAGTTCGCCCACGGTGAT
>JAKFVZ010000014.1 GCA_021732965.1 Reyranella sp. | reverse complement strand
CAGGCGGCGGATGCGTCGAGGATCGACATCGAGAATCTCGAACTCCACACCCGACGGATGACGAACCACCTCGCCGCGTTCGGGAATGCGGCCGAGCAGCGAGAAGATCAATCCGCCCACCGTATCTATTTCGCGTCGCTTGTCTTCAGACAGGACCTTGCCGATCTCCTCCTCGAGAAGTTCGATCGGGGTGCGGCCGTTGACGTCGATCGTGCCATCGACACGGCGCGCCACCGTCGGCGTCTGCGCGACGTCGTGCTCGTCCTCGATCTCGCCCACGATCTCCTCGACGAGATCCTCGATGGTGAGAAGCCCGTCGGTGCCGCCGAACTCGTCGACGACCAGTGCCATGTGCGTGCGCGAGCGGCGCATGTCGAGCAGCATGTCGAGCACCGGCAGGGTCGGCGCGACGAACACCACGCGGCGCAGAATGTCGCGCAGATTGAACTTCTTGGAGTTGCCCCAGTATGCCAGCACGTCCTTGATGTGGATCATGCCGATCACGTCGTCGAGCGACTCGCGATAGATCGGATAGCGCGAATGCGCCTCGGCCTGGATCAGCCGCACCACCTCGTCGAGCGGCGTGTCGGCGGCGATGCCCACGATATCGACGCGAGGCACCATGACGTCGGCGACGGTCTTGTCGCGCAGCTTCAGGATGTTGGCGAGCAGGACGCGCTGGTCGTCGCTGATCGGGGTGTCGCTCTCGGGCGTCTCCTCGATCAGCTCCTCGATGGCTTCGCGGACCGCTTCGTTCTTATCCTTGCGGCGCAGGCGCCGCAGGATGGCGCGCAGCAGGCCGCCGCTCGAGGGAACATCGTGAGCCGGCGACGTCGTCACCGGGGTCGAAAGAGGCTCAGTCGACGAAGCCGGGCCGAGGCCCGGCTTGGTACTGTGCGCTGTGGAATCAGGCATGGTCCGTAAGATAGGCTATCGGCCCCGCGTTGCAATCATGGGAAGTTCTTGATGCGTTCCTGCAAACTTCCTTCCGGCGCCGAAATGCCGGTGCTCGGCCTCGGCACCTGGCGCATGGGCGAGAGCGCCCGCCGCCGCCCGGAAGAGCTCGATGCCCTGAAATACGGGCTCGATCTCGGCTATCCGATGATCGACACCGCGGAGATGTACGGAGAGGGTGCCGCCGAGGAAATCGTCGGCGACGCGCTGCACGGTCGCACCACCCGCCCCTACATCGTGAGCAAGGTCTATCCGCACAACGCCTCGCGCGCCGGCACCATCGCCGCCTGCGAGCGCAGCCTGAAGCGCATGCGGCTGGAGCGCATCGACCTATATCTGCTGCATTGGCGCGGCGGCGCGCGGATCGAGGAAACGTTCGAGGCGTTCCACAAACTGAAAAACGCCGGAAAGATCGGCGATTTCGGCGTCAGCAATTTCGACCTCGATGACATGCAGGATGCCGCGAGGCTCGACGGTGGACTGACCGGCACCAACCAGGTTCTCTACTGCCTGTCGCGCCGCGGCCCGGAGTTCGACCTGCTGCCGTGGATGCGCAAGCGCTCGATCCCGCTGATGGCCTACTCACCGCTCGACCAGGGCGGCCTGCTGCGCAAGGCGCCGCTGAAGAAGCTCGCCGACGAGGTCGGCTGCACACCCGCGCAACTGGCGCTGGCCTGGCTGTTCGCCCAGCCGGGCGTCGTTACCATCCCGAAATCCTCGAACCGCGAGCGCGTGAAGGAAAACTTCGCCGCGCTTCAGGTCGAGCTGACGCCGGAAATCCTGCACGAACTCGACCGCGCCTTCCCGCCGCCGAAGGCCAAGCAGCCACTGGAGATGTTGTAAGGCCGCGGCTCGTTTGCTTCCCCATTCAAATGGGGAAGTGCCCCGTCATACGGGGCGATGGGGTCATGGGCATCGCGAGCGATGACCCCTCCGTCGCGTATAACGCGACACCTCCCCATCTGAATGGGGAGGAGCGATTCTCTAACGCTCGACGTAAGGATCGGCGATCCCGAGCTTCGCCAGTACGCGGCGCTCCAGCGCTTCCATGCGCTCGGCGTCGGCCTCGCCGGTCTCGTGGTCGTAGCCCAGCAGGTGCAGCGTGCCGTGCACGACCAGGTGCGTGAAATGGTCGGCCGGCGACTTCTTCTGTTCGCGTGCCTCACGCCAGACGGTCTGGCGCGCCAGTACCATGTCGCCCAGGAAAGCACGCTCGCCCGAGGGATAGGACAGGACGTTGGTCGGCTTGTCCTTCTTGCGGTCGCGCGCGTTGAGCACACGCACGCCCTTGTCGTCGTCGAGCGCGACGTTGAGCGCGCGCATGCCACGACGGCGCGTACCGGCGAAAGCCGCTCGTGCGGCGCGGCGCGCGAGCTTTTCCGCGTCGGGCAGCGCCTTCAGCCATGCTTCGTCCAGCACGATCACCGTGCAGCGAAGCGACGGCTTAGCCTTTGGCTTGCTTGTCGCGGGCGTCATAGGCATCGACGATCCGCGTCACGAGATCGTGGCGCACGACGTCCTGGGAAGTGAGCCGCACGAAGCGCACGCCTTCGACGTTCGCCAGCGTCTCGACGGCATCGTTCAGGCCCGACTTTTGGTTGTTCGGCAGGTCGGTCTGGCTGGGATCGCCGGTGATGACCATGCGCGAGCCTTCGCCGAGGCGCGTCAGGAACATGCGCATCTGCATCGGCGTCGTGTTCTGCGCCTCGTCGAGGATGACGTAGCAATGCGCCAGCGTGCGGCCACGCATGAAGGCGAGCGGTGCGATCTCGATCTCGCCCGATTCCATGCGGTGCGCGATCTGCTCGGCCGGGATCATGTCGTGCAGCGCGTCGTAGAGCGGCCGAAGGTAGGGATCGATCTTTTCCTTCATGTCGCCGGGCAGGAAGCCCAGCCGCTCGCCCGCCTCGACGGCGGGACGCGACAGCACGATGCGCTCGACCTTGCCGGCCAGCAGCAGCGACACGCCCATGGCGACGGCGAGATAGGTCTTGCCGCTGCCGGCGGGTCCCAGAGCGAACACCATGTCGCGTTCGCGCAGCGCCGCGAGATAGCCGCGCTGGCCTGGCGTACGCGCCTGGATGGTGCGCTTGCGCGTGCGGATGCTCTCGGCGTCGCCGCCTTCGGGACCGCTGCGGGCAAAGCGCACGGCGGCATAGATGTCGGCGCTCTCGATCGACAGGCCGCGCTTCAGCCGTTCGTAGAGGCTTGCGATGGCCTTCTGCGCCACGGCGGCATCGTCGGGCGTGCCGGTGATGGCGAGCTGGTTGCCGCGCGCGCTCAACTGGGCGTTCGTGAGCTGCTAGATGCGCACCAGATTGCGGTCGTGGTTGCCGTAG
>JAKFVZ010000013.1 GCA_021732965.1 Reyranella sp. | reverse complement strand
CATTCTCGGCCTTCAGCGTCTGGTTGGTCTTGGGATTGGTGTAGCTGAGCGTTCCTTCACGGATCCTGAGCGTGCCGATCGCGAGGTGAAGGCCGCTGCTCGGCGCGCCGGCAGGCTGGCTGGCGCCGGCTCCAGGGGCGAACTCCCAGTTCGGGCGTCCCTCGGCATCGGTTTCCAGAACGATGCTCGGCCTGAAGAGCGTGAGGCGGCCGACCTCGATCTTGCCGCGCAGCAGCGCGCCCAGCGAAGGCGAGACGCCGATCCAGCGCACGTCCACCATCTGCGCGCCCTTGGCGCCGACCGCATTGGCGAAATGGACCTGGCGCGCGCTGATCCGGGGTCGCGGGAAGAACGTGAGCTTGAGCGGCCCCTCGATCACCAGTTCCCGGCCCGTCGCCTCCTTCACGGCGGCGATCATGGCCGGTTTGTACTGCTCGACATTGAGCAGTGTCGGGGCCAGGAAGCCGGCAAGCGCCAGCAGGGCGAAGAACGCCGCGACTGCCGCTCCGATCCGGATCCAGGTTCGCTTCCGCATGGCCAAGGGGTTCATGTAATGCCGGCTGGCGTGTGAACGCTCCAAGCCGCCGCAGGATGCCTGTAGTCTAGTTGAGAGACCGCTTTGGGGCTATTCCAAGGTGCGGCCGGCCTCAGGCCGCGAGCTCGTAGCGTCGGATCAGCCGGTACAGGAGCGCGATCGGGACCAGCGTCACGACGATGAGGGTCGAGGCCGCCGCCGTCGCGATGCCGCCACCGCCCCCTTCGAGGGCCTGGAACATCACCACCGTAAGGGTCCGCCACTGGCCGCTGTAGAGCACGACCGTCGCGCTGAGTTCGGAGGCGATCGTCACCCAGGTCAGCACGAAGCCGCTCATGATGCCGCCCAGCATCAGGGGCACCAGGATGCGCCCGAAGGTCTGCAGCGGCGAGCGGCCGAGGCTGATCGAGGCTTCCTCCAGCGACGGGTCGATCTGGTGCAGGATGCCGCTCGACGAGCGCACCGCGAAGGGGATTTTGCGCACCGTGTAGGCAAGGACCATGATGAACGGCCCGCCGGTCAGGATCAGCCAGCCGCTGTTGAACGAGACGACGAAGCCGATCGCCAGCACCGTGCCGGCGACGGCGAACGGCAGCGTGGCGATCACGTCGAGCACTGCGGCCAGCCCGGAGCGCAGGCGCGTCACGACATAGGCGATCGGCACGCCGATCAGCGTGACGCCGATGGCCGCGAGCGTGGCGAACATCAGCGTGTTCAGCAGCGGCCGCGTCGAGCGCTCGAATAGCGCCGTGAAGTTGGCCGTGCTGAAGTTGGGATGCAGGACCGGCCCGCGGAATTCCATGAACGACAGGACGACGATGGCGAAGAACGGCACCAGGGCCAGCAGCACGACCGCCCAGCAATAGACGGTCGCCGCGATCCGCAGGCCAAGCCCGACCTTCAGGATCGGCGGGGCGGAACGCGCGCCGGTGGCGAAGCGGCGGTTGGCCAGGAAACGGCGCTGGATCAGCAGAACCAGCGAGGTCATCAGAATCAGAAGCACGCCCAACACGCCCGCCGACGAGGGGTTGGGCGCAGTCTCGCCGACGAACAGTTTGAAGGCCTCGACCGCGAAGATCGGCATGTCCTCGGCCAGCACGAACGGCACGCCGAAATTCTCCAGCGTCTCGATGAAGACCAGCAGGCCGCCGGCCAGGATCGACGGCACGACGATGGGCAGGGTCACCGTCCAGAGCGTGCGGCGCGGCGAGGAGCCGAGGCTTTGCGCGGCCTCCTCGATCGAGACGTCGACCGCCTTGAAGCCGGCCATCGTCGGCAGCAGCACATAGGGATACAGCGTCAGCGTATAGACGAGGATGATGCCGCCGGCGCCATAGATCGAGCCGAAGCCGATCCCCCACGAGTTGAGCCACTGCGTCACGACGCCGGCGCGGCCCAGCAGCAGGACGATGGCGTAGGCGCTGACGAAGGACGGCAGGACCAGCGGCATGGCGGCGAGCGCGATGATCGCGGCCTTGCCCGGTACCGGCAGGCGGGCCAGCGCAAAGGCGAAAGGCACTGAAATCACGATGGTGGTGATCGTGGCCGCGACGCCGATCATCAGCGTGTTGGCCACGGCGCCGCGATAGAAGGGCCGGCCGAGGATCTTGACGTAGTTGGCGAAAGTAAACTTCTCGCCGTCGCCGTCGAGCACGCTGGCACCGAAGACGTTGAACAGCGGATAGAGCAGGAACAGGCCCAGGAACAGGAACCCGAGCGCGGCGATGGCCAGCGGCAGGCGCTGCTGGTGCGGAATGGCGAGCGTCACGGCAGCACGGTCACTCGTGCGGGATCATAGGCCAGAGTCACCTGTTCGCCCGCAGCCAGCGTGCGATGCGGCTCGTCGAGCGACGCGACCCTGATCAGCACGCCGTCGGCCAGTTTCACGTCGAAGCGCGTGATCGGCCCCAGGATTTCGACATGCGTCACGGCGCCCGAAAGCCGGGGCCAGCCGGAAGGCGCCTCCGCGTCGAGGCGCAGCGCTTCGGGTCGCAGCGAGACCTTGCCTGTGCCGGCAAGGCCCAGCACTTTCGGCTCCAGCAGGTTGGTCGTGCCCATGAACTCTGCCGCGAAGCGCGACGCGGGCTGGCGATAGATCTCGGCCGGCGCGCCGACCTGCTCGAGCCTGCCGCTCTGCATCAGGGCGATCCGGTCCGAAACCGACATCGCCTCCTCCTGGTCGTGCGTCACGTAGATCGAGGTGATGCCCAGCGACTTCTGCAGCTCGCGGATCTCGGCACGCATGCTGACCCGCAGACGCGCATCGAGGTTACTGAGCGGCTCGTCGAACAACAGGACCTGCGGGCGGATCACCAGCGCGCGGGCGATCGCCACACGCTGCAGCTGGCCACCCGAAAGCTGGTGCGGCCAGCGCTCGCCGTAACCGCCGAGCTGGACCAGCGACAGCGCCTCCTCGACCCTTCGCGCGACGTCCGCCGACGGCACCTTGCGTGCCTTCAGCCCGTAAGCGACGTTGCCTGCCACGGTGAGGTTGGGGAACACGGCATAGTTCTGGAACACCATGCCGATGTCGCGCGTGTGCGCGGGCAGCGTGTCGATCCGCTTCGTGCCGAACCGGATCTGTCCGGCATTGAGCTCGCTGAAGCCCGCGATCATGCGCAACAAGGTGGTCTTGCCGCAGCCTGAAGGCCCTAGCAGGGTGAAGAACTCGCCCTCGCCGACGGTGAGGGTGACCTCGTCGACCGCGCGCACCGTCCCGAAGATTCGGGTTACGCCTTCAATGACAATGCCGGTCACT
>JAKFVZ010000236.1 GCA_021732965.1 Reyranella sp. | reverse complement strand
CACCAACAACTATTTCGGCCTGACCTTCGATCAGAGCTGCATCGACGCTGCCATCGACGCACTCCGCGCCGAGGGAACAGGGACGACCGGCTCGCGCATCGCCAACGGCAGCTACACCGAGCACACTGCGCTCGAGCAGGAGATCGCCGAGTTCTACGGCAAGAAGCACTGCATGGTCTTCACGACCGGCTACCAGGCCAATCTCGGTCTGATCTCGACCTTGGCGGGCGAGGGCGACCAGCTTCTGATCGACGCCGACAGCCATGCCTCGATCTACGACGCCTGCAAGATGACCCAGGCCGAGGTCGTGCGTTTCAAGCACAACGACCCGTCGAGCCTCGAGGCGCGGCTGCGCCGGCTGGGCGACCGTCCCGGCAACCGCGTGGTCGTGCTGGAAGGCATCTATTCGATGCTGGGCGACAGCGCGCCGCTGCGCGAGTTCATCGACGTCTGCAAGAAGTACAAGGCCTACGTGATCGTCGACGAAGCCCATTCGCTGGGCGCGCTGGGCGACAATGGCCGCGGCCTTTGCGAATTGACCGGCGTGATCGACGACTGCCATTTCATCGTCGGCACCTTCTCCAAGACGCTGGGCGCCATCGGTGGCTACTGCGTCTCCGACGATCCGGACTTCGACATCCTGCGCGTCACGGTGCGCTCCTACATGTTCACGGCGTCGCTGCCGCCGTCGATCGTGGCCTCGGTGCGCCAGGCGCTGAAGGTGGTGAAGGCCAAGCCCGAGCTGCGCACGCAGCTCTGGTCGAACGTCGCCACGCTCTACGAAGGCCTCGCCGCCAAGGGCTTCAAGCTCGGCCCCGAGCATGGGCCGGTGGTCGGTGTGCACCTGCCGGACCGCATGATCGCCATCGGCTTCTGGCGCGCCATGCTCGATGCCGGCATCTATGTGAACGTCGCCGTGCCGCCCGCGACGCCCAACGGCGTCTCGCTGCTGCGCTGCTCGGTCTGCGCGGTCCATACGAAGGAACAGCTGGAGCACATGGTCGAGGTGATGACCGGCATCGCCCGCCAGTTCGGCGTCCTCGAAGACCGCACGCTCCGCGTGGTTGGTGGCGCCCACTAGGGCGCACCCGCCATGTTCACCCTCGCTCATCTGTCCGACCCGCATCTGCCGATGCCGCAGGCGCGCGTCCTCGATCTCCTCGGCAAGCGCGTCACCGGCTACTACAACTGGTGGCGCAATCGCGTTCAGCTCCATCGCCCCGAGGCGCTGGCCGGGATCGTGGCCGACATCAAGGCGCAGAAGCCCGATCACATCGCGCTGACCGGCGATCTCGTGAACATCTCGCTGCCCGACGAATTCGCCCGCGCCTCGACGTGGCTCGAAGGGCTCGGCACGCCGGACCGGGTCACGGTCATTCCCGGCAACCATGACGTCTATGTCGCCACTCTGTGGCGCGAGGGGCTGGGCCGCTGGGGCGCCTACATGGCGGGCGACGGCCAGCCGCCGGCCGCCGACTTCAAGGTCTTCCCGACGGTGCGCCGGCGCGGGCCGGTCGCGCTGGTCGGGCTGAACAGCGGCCTGCCGAAGCCGCCGCTGCTGGCGACCGGTACGCTGGGCGACGCGCAGATCGCCGCCGCGGAGAAGCTGCTGGGCGAACTCGGACGCGAGGGGCTTTGTCGCGTCGTGATGATCCATCATCCGCCGCTCACCACCGAATCGCGCTTCAAGCGCCTGACCGATGCCGCCGCTTTCCAGGCGATGATCCGTCGCGTCGGCTGCGAGATCGTGCTGCACGGACACAATCACCGCAGCGAGGTCGCTCGCATCGCGGGGCCGAATGGCGCGGTGCCGGTGGTCGGCGTCACGTCCGCGTCGGCGGCGCCCGGCAGCAAGTACGGCCGCGCGCGCTATCACCTGATCGGCATCGAGCGCGAGACCGCGGGTTGGCGCATTGCCGTCGACATCCGCGCCCTCAAGGCCGATGCCACGGGCTGCGAGCCCGACGGCCGGCTCGTCTTCAACAGCGGCCCGCCGGCCGCCCTGGCAGCGTGAGACGCCCATGGCTTCGTTCGACGTCATCGTCAGTCCGGTCGACTCGAAGGCCGACCTGAAGGCCTTCATCACGCTGCCCAAGCGCCTCTATGCCGGCCACAAGGGCTACGTCGCGCCGCTCGACCTCGAGCGCTTGGAGGCCTTCACGCCGGGCAAGAACCCGCTGTTCGAGCATGTCGAGGTGCGCTTCTTCCTGGCGCGGCGCGCCGGCAAGGTGGTGGGCCGCATCTCCGCGCAGATCGATCGCGCCCATCTCGAGCGTTACAACGACAGTACCGGCAATTTCGGCTGCCTTGCCGCGGAAGACGATCCCGCGATCTTCACCGCGCTGTTCGCGGCGGCCGAAGCGTGGTTGCGCGACAAGGGCATGGTGCGGGCGACCGGCCCGTTCAGCCTCTCGGTCAACGAAGAGGTCGGCCTGCTGGTCCATGGCTTCGACAGTCGACCCGTCCTGATGGTGCCTTACGATCCGCCCTATGCCGGACCGAGGGTCGAGGCCTGTGGCTATGCGAAGGCCAAGGACGTCTTCTCCTACGACTACGACGTCCAGAATGCGCCGGAGACGATCGGCGCCAAGCTGCTGGCCCGCGGCGGCCTCGAGGGCCGGGTCAAGGTGCGCACGGCCAACATGAAGATGTTCGATGCCGAGGTGCGCACGCTCGTCGGGATCTTCAACGACGCCTGGAGCGACAACTGGGGCTTCGTGCCCTTCACCCAGGCCGAGATCGATCATGCCTCCAAGGCGTTCGGTCCGGTGATCGTGCCCGAGCTCGCCGTGTTCGTGGATGTCGACGACGAGAGCGTGGCGTTCATCGTCGCGCTCACCAACCTCTACGAGGCTGTCAGGGAGTTCGACGGCAAGCTGGGACCGGTGAAGCTCGCCAAGCTCCTGTGGCGGCTCAAGATCGCCGGAGTCGGCAGCACGCGCGTGCCGCTGATGGGCGTGAAGAAGAAGTTCCGCAATCATCCGCTGCTGGGCGCCGGGCTGGCGATGATCGCGATCGATCACCTGCGGCAGAACGGCAAGCGGCTGGGCAAGACTTCGGCCGAGCTGGGCTGGATCCTCGAGGACAATAAGGCGACCAACAACATCATCCGCTCGGTCGGCGGGGTGCACTACAAGACCCATCGTATCTACGAGAAGGTGCTGGCGGGGTGACGGCTTCGGGCTCTCCCAAGCCGCCCTCGGCGTTTGCACCGCTCGCCAACCGGTCGTTCCTGGCGATGTGGATCGCCAATCTGATGTCCAATGTCGGCGGCTGGATGCAGACCACGGGCGC
>JAKFVZ010000244.1 GCA_021732965.1 Reyranella sp. | reverse complement strand
CAATGCCCGCCCGTGCGGCATTCGCCGCCCCAGCCGATCACGCTTGACCGGGCCTTCTGCTTCGACCGTTCGGGTGGCCTTGCGCTCCTCGTCGGCCACGGCAGCTTCCGCGTGACGGCGCCCGAGTGGGGTCAGGCGAGGACCGTTCGGGCCATCATGCAGAAGACCCAGCAACTCCAGGCGCAGCCGGTGGGTAGACGGCAGCTTTACGGCTTGGCCGACGGAAAGCGCCCTGAGAAGTCGTTGCTCCTCTGCACTGATCCGCGCTTGTGCGGTCGGCATGACTGGCGGCTCCTTGATTCCGGGGTGAGGGGGGAAGCCGGCCCCTTCAGGCACCGGCTCACCCGATGCAACGGCACCTCCCGGACCGGGTTCCGGACCCGAAGCCTTTTGGCAGTCCGCCGCTTCAGGTCAGGCCGACCTCCGCCGCCTTGATCTGGAGAGCGAGGTACTTCGAGTACATGCGGCACTGGGCAAACGAGCCGCCCTGGAACCAAAGCCCGCCCTGCGCGGTCGGTATCCACATGTTTCGCAGCTCCTGGGTACGCTCGTCGAAACCCCAGACGGGACCGACCTTGCGCGCAACATCCGGGCCGAAAAGCTGTTCGACCAGGTGATCCTGGCCCTTGTACCCGGTGGCCAGCACGATCAGGTCGGCCGGACGCTCGGTGCCGTCCTTCATCGTGAATCCGGCCGATCCGAAGGCCGCGATGTCGGCGTACTGGATCAGTCCTATCTCCCGTTTTGCGACCAGGTCCGACGCACCGACGTTGAAGTAATAGCCTCCGCCGCGCCCTCTATACTTGAGCGGCCAGCCGGTTCCGTCCTCGCCGAATTCCAGTCGAAAGCCGACACGCTCCAACGCCTCGAGCAGAGGGGCGTCATGGGCACGGGCCTGGTCGGTCAGAAGCTTGTGCGCCTTCTTCATGACGCGCAGCGGCACCGAGACGTTGATGAGGTCGCGGTCCTCGAGTGTCGGTCCCTTCCCGTAGTAGATGCCGTCGTAGAGTTGCGCCCCTGGCTCGACGTTGACGATGAGCGTCGGGCTTCGCTGCACGATGGTGACCTGAGCGCCGTTGCCGTGAAGGTCCTGGGCGATGTCGTGGGCGCTGGTGCCGGTACCGAAGACATAGACATTCCGGCCCTTCCACTCCGCGCCGTTGCCGAACCTGCTCGAGTGCACGACCGTGCCCTTGAAGTTCTCCAGCGTGGGGATCTCGGGAATGTTCGGCGTGCCGCTCACGCTGGTGGCCATGATGATGTGCCGCGGGTGCAGCGTGCGATGGACCCCGTCAGCCACATCCATGTCGAGCTCGGCGGTCCAGCGCCTCTCGGCCGCGTTCCAGGTGGCCCCCTTGAAGCTGGTGCCGGTCCAGAAGTCGATCTCCATGGTCTCGACATAGGATTCGAGCCAGTTCGCGATCTTGTCCTTGGGGATGTATTTCGGCCAGGTCTTCGGGAAGGGCAGGTAGGGGAAGTGATTGGAATGCTTCTGATTGTGGAGCTTCAGCCCGTGGTAACGCTTGCGCCAGTTGTCGCCGATGCGTGCCATCCGGTCGACGACGAGCGCCTCGACGCCCAGCGCCTTCAGGCGCGCCGCGGCCGTGATGCCGGCATGGCCGCCGCCCACGATCAGCACCGCGGGGTCGCGATCGGCGTAGCGTGAGGATTCGCGCCGGCGATCCAGCCAGTTGGGGCCGTGGAAGTCGCGCTCGAACGCCGGCTCCTCGGCACTCTCTGCAACGGTCTCTTCCTCGTGCCCGTGCAGCGACTCGAGGGACGTGAGCAGCGTCCAGGCCTTGGCCTCGCCGGCACGGCAGTCGCTGCGCTTCAGCCGAACGATGCCGGCACCCGTGCCCATTCTGGTCTCGAAGGTCAGTATCGCCTCGACGCAGGCCTCGCCCGCGCGTTCCACGTCGCGCGGCGGATGGCGTTCGGGGTCGATGGCGAAACCATGTGCGCCGCTGTCGGCCACGGCGTCGACGAGACGTCGAACGATCGGTTCGCGATCGCTGATCGTCTCGATCGTGCGGGTGAGCGCGACGATGTCGCGCCAATCGGCATCGGGACGGAAGAGCGCGCCGATGGCGTTCGCATCGTGCCCCTGGAGAGCCTCGTTGAGACTGGCCAGCCAGTCGCCAACAACTTGTTTCGCATCACGGTTCAGTTCGACATCCATCCTTCGAGCCTGTCGAATAGAATTGGCGAACACAACAGGGAAGGATCGGCTCATGGCGCTATACGAACTTCGCACATACACGCTGTATGTCGGCAAGATGGCCGAGGCGGTGAAGCTCTACCAGGAGTTCGGCTTTCCCGCCCTCGACAAGGGTGGCCACGCGCGCAACCTCGTCGGCTATTTCCAGGGCGATACCGGGACCATCAACCAGATCGTCCATTTGTGGAAATTCGCCGACGACGCCGCCCGCCGCGCGCATTGGGCCGCGGTCTTCGCCGATCCGGCGTTCATGGACGGCTTTGCCGCGAAGTTCCGGCCGCTGGTGATGAGCCAGGAGGTGAAGCTCCTGAATGCCGCCCCATGGGGGCCCCACCCCTGAGCGGGCAGGGCAATCGCATATGTCTTAGGAATGCGGTGGTGGTTGGCATTCTGAAGAAAGCGAAAGGTCCCTCGCTTGCGCTCCAGGGCGGGGGTTACCCCGCCCGCGATGACAATTTTGTTTGGATTTGCGCAGTGCGCCGATCGTACAAACGGTCTCATCCCGAGCGTAAGCGAGGGACCCTTACCTCATATTCGATAGTCCTGCCTGAGCGGGGGGATCTTTCAGGCGCTGCCCCTGTCGGCACGATGGAGGCGGATCGTCAGCAGAAATGCCCGACCGAGCATCGCGCCCGCACAGAGCATGGCGACCAGAGCCGCCAGGAAGCGGAAGAGATCGAACTCCGGAAAGCCGAAGAAGGCGCCCACGCATTCGACGACCACCGTCGCACCGACGGTGATGGCAACCCAGAGCAGCAGAAGCTTGGCCGCATGACTGAGGTCCACGCGGGGGCGATACATGTCGTGCTGGATGCCGATCATCATGCCCCTGATCGCGCCGATCACAAATCCGATCCCCAGGGCGGTTCCGAACATCCATGCAGGCTGGTGTTCGGCCAGTTGAAGGAGGGAAAGGATGCCACCCACGAAGAGGGCCATGAACGCGGGCGCGAAAAGCCGCCAGGTCGAAAGGTAACGTCGGCGCACCTCCCGCAGGGAGAGGTAGATGCAGCGTCCGGCCGCGAGCGCCAGGAGCAGGTGAACGAGGGTCAGATTGTGAATCACGGGTCAAGCTT
>JAKFVZ010000240.1 GCA_021732965.1 Reyranella sp. | reverse complement strand
CGGGCTGCGCTGGCCCGCCATCGTGCTCGGTGTCGCGATGATCGCGGCCGGCGCCTCGCCGATGAAGCTGCCGTCGGGCTTCCTGCACTGGTTCGTGGCGCTGGGGGGCGTGCTGCTGGTCATCCGCGCGATCTGGCCGTGGGCCAACGATGCGATGAGTGCGGCGGCGCGGACGCCGTCGGGCGTGGCGCTGGGCAAGGCCGGGTCCAGGTGGTTCGGCTGGCTGCTGCTGGCCTTCGCGGTGCTGATGCCGTTCTCGCCCTTCGCCGACCAGAAGACGATGGATCTCGGCGTGCTGATCCTGACCTACGTGATGCTGGGCTGGGGCCTCAACATCGTCGTCGGCCTCGCGGGCCTCCTAGACCTGGGCTACGTCGCCTTCTACGCGGTCGGGGCCTATGCCTATGCGCTGCTGAGCACACAGTACGGGCTGGGCTTCTGGACGGTCCTGCCGCTTGCCGGGATGATGGCGGTGCTATTCGGCATCATGCTGGGCTTCCCGGTGCTGCGCCTGCGCGGCGACTACCTCGCGATCGTGACGCTGGGCTTCGGCGAGATCATCCGGCTGGTGCTGCTCAACTGGTTCGACCTGACGAACGGACCGGCCGGCATCGGTTCGATCCCGGGGCCGACCCTGTTCGGCGCGGTGTTCGCCGAGACGCCGCCGCCGGGCAAGCAGACCGTGTCGGATATGCTGGGCATCGCCTTTGACGGCAATCACCGGCTGATCTTCCTCTACTACATCATCCTCGCCCTGGCGCTGATCACCAACCTGTTCACCCAGCGCATGCGGCGCCTGCCGGTGGGGCGTGCCTGGGAGGCGTTGCGCGAGGACGAGACGGCCTGCCAGGCACTGGGCATCAATCCTACGAATACCAAGCTCACCGCCTTTGCCATTGGCGCCATGTTCGCGGGCTTCGCCGGTTCCTTCTTTGCCGCCAAGCAGCGCTTCATCAGTCCCGAGAGCTTCGTGTTCATCGAGTCGGCGATCATCCTCGCCATCGTCGTGCTGGGCGGGATGGGCAGCCAGATCGGCGTCGTGCTGGCGGCGGTACTGCTGATCGGCCTGCCGGAATGGTTTCGGGATCTCGGCAGCTATCGCATGCTGGCCTTCGGTCTCGCCATGGTGCTGATCATGGTGTTCAAGCCGCGTGGCCTCATCTCCCATCGCGAGCCGTCGATACGATTGCATCCGGGGGGCGGCGGATGAGTGCACCGCTGATCGAGGTCGAGCACCTCACCATGCGCTTCGGTGGACTGGTCGCGATCGACGACGTCTCGTTCTCCGCCCGGCCGGGCTCCATCACCGCCATCATCGGCCCGAACGGCGCGGGAAAGACCACGGTCTTCAACTGCATCACCGGTTTCTACAAGCCGACGGTGGGACGGCTGACCCTTCGGGGCGGCGGGCCTGAGTTCCTGCTGGAACGCATGCGAGGCCACGAGATCGGCCAGAAAGCCAAGGTCGCGCGTACCTTCCAGAACATCCGGCTGTTCCCCGGCATGACCGTACTCGAGAACCTGATGGTGGCGCAGCACAACAAGCTGATGCGGGCCTCGGGCTGGAGTCTGCTGGGCCTGCTCGGCGTGGCGAGCTTCCGGCATGCCGAGGAGGCCGCGGTCGAACTCGCGCGCCTGTGGCTGGAACGGATCGGCCTCGTTGCGGATGCCGACCGGCCGGCCGGCGAACTGCCCTACGGCGCCCAGCGGCGGCTCGAGATCGCCCGGGCCATGTGCACAGAGCCGGTGCTGCTCTGCCTCGACGAGCCGGCGGCGGGTCTCAACCCGCGCGAGTCGGCGGAGCTCAATCAGCTTCTGGTCTCCATCCGCGACCGCGACGGGATCGGCGTGCTGCTGATCGAGCACGACATGAGCGTCGTGATGCAGATCTCCGACCACATCGTCGTGCTCGACTACGGACGCAAGATCGCCGAGGGCGATCCGGAATCGGTGCGCAACGATCCGGCGGTGATCCGCGCCTATCTCGGCACCGACGAGGAGGCGCTCGATGGCTGAGCCCTCGATCCTCTCGGTGAAGGGCATCGAGACGTTCTATGGCGCGATCCAGGCCCTGCACGGCGTCGACCTCGACGTGGCGCGCGGCGAGATCGTGACCCTGATCGGCGCGAACGGGGCGGGCAAGTCGACCCTGCTGATGACGATCTGCGGCAATCCCCGCGCGCGCAGCGGCACGATCGTGCTCGACGGCGAGGACATCACCGCACTGCCGACCCATCAGATCGTGCGGCGCGGCGTGGCGCAGGTGCCGGAGGGGCGGCGCATCTTCGCGCGCATGAGCGTCTACGAGAACCTGCAGATGGGCGCGATCCTCGCCGATCCGGCCAACTTCAAGTCGGACATCGACCGCGTCTTTGCCATGTTCCCGCGGCTGGCCGAACGTCGCGACCAGCGCGGCGGCACGCTGTCGGGTGGCGAGCAGCAGATGCTGGCGATCGGTCGCGCGCTGATGAGCCGGCCGCGCCTGCTGCTGCTCGACGAGCCGTCGCTTGGGCTCGCGCCGCTGATCGTGCGGCAGATCTTCGACTCGATCGGTCGCATCGCGCGGGAAGAGGGGGTCACCATCTTCCTGGTCGAGCAGAACGCCTTCCATGCGCTGCGCCTGGCAGACCGGGGCTACGTGCTGGCCAACGGCCGGGTGCGCCTCAGCGGCAGTGGCAAAGAGCTGCTGGCCAACCAGGAAGTCCGCGCGGCCTATCTCGAAGGCGGCCACGCATGAGTCCGCTCGACACCTTCATGTTCGACTGGTTCGGCGACACGCTATTCAACGTCGTGCTGTTCAACCTCGTCCTGTTCGGGCCGGCCTCGTTCGCGGCCGGGCACGCGGTGGCGCTCACCTGGCGGCCGTGGCCGCAGATCGTGTTCTACAGCGCGCTGCTTTCCGCGACGCTGCGCTTCCTCGATTATGCGCTGGCCAATGGCGAGTTTCTGTCGCTCGCCGGATTCGGGCTCGGCTGGGCGGTACAACTGGCGATCGCGGCCTTTGCCTACCGGCTCACGCGGGCGCGCCAGATGGTACGCCAATATCCCTGGCTATACCGGCGCAAAGGCTTGCTGGGCTGGGACGAGCGGCACTAAGCTTGCGGCATGCTCCGCCTCGGCGGAGGAAGCTCGAACAATCAGGGAGACCCGGATGAAGAAGATTTACGGCACACTGGCGGTCGCAGCGGTTGCGCTCATGGCGACGCCCGCGTTCGCCCAGATCAAGATCGGATCCGCCGGTCCGATGACCGGCGCGAACGCGGCCTTCGGCGAGCAGCTGAAGCGCGGCGCCGAAA
>JAKFVZ010000719.1 GCA_021732965.1 Reyranella sp. | reverse complement strand
GTTGTCGAGGCAGGCCGTGTCCGACTGACCGTGCGGGATGATCGGCCACATCTTGTCGAGGTCGGCGCCGATCAGGTCGGATTCCATCGTGCGCCGGCGGGCGTACATCCAGTTGACGTTGCCGCGCAGCGTGTTGATCTCGCCGTTATGGGCGATGAACCGGTAGGGATGCGCCAGCTTCCACGACGGGAACGTGTTCGTGGAGAATCTCTGGTGAACGAGGCAAAGCGCTGATTCACAAAGAGGATTTCTCAAATCCTCATAGAAGCTCTCAACCTGATGGGCGAGCAGCAGCCCCTTGTAGACCACGGTCCGCGACGAGAAGGACGGCATGTAGAGCTGCGACAGGCCCGGCAGCTTGTGCTTCTTCTCCAGGTCGGCCAGCGGGTTCTGGGTCTGCTTGCGGATCGCCAGCACCTTGCGCTCGAACGCATCCTGGTCGGCCACCTTGGCGCCCCGGCCCACGATCGCCATGCGGATGACCGGCATGGAATCGATCACCGCCTTGCCGAGGCCATCGAGGTTGGTCGGCACGTCACGCCAGCCGACCAGCTTCTGCTTCTCGACTTTAACAAAATGCTCGAACCGCTTGATTGCAAACGATCTTGCCTTCTCGTCCGGCGGCAGGAAGCACATCGCCACGGCGTAGTGGCCCGGCTCCGGAAGGTCGACGCCTTCCTTGCGCGCCCAGTCGCGCAACAGCGCGTCCGGTATCTGGATCATGGCGCCCGCGCCGTCGCCCATCAGCGGATCGGCGCCGACGGCGCCACGATGGTCGAGGTTGACCAAGATCTGCAGCCCCTGGCGCACGATGTCATGGGTTTTGCGGCCCTTGATGTCGGCCACAAAGCCGACGCCACACGCATCGTGTTCGTTGCGTGGATCGTACAGTCCCTGCTTCTCAGGCAATCCCATGACTCTATCCTGCTGGCGCGCGAGCGGGCCCAGCATCCCCCCGGATGCTTTCGTGTATCGGCGCATTATTAGACCGGTCGCGGGCTCCGGCGAAAGCCCTCGTTGCATCGCAATAGCCGACTTCAGGAAGTTACTCTACCCGCTTGAATTCCAGCGAGATTGCCGTGGGGGTTGAAGTAACCTCGACATTGCCGGTCCGCAGAGTGGACGCGATCACCGTCCGGAGCGCCGGCGCAAACCACACTTCGCTGCTGTGGGACACCGGCTGGCCGTCCGCCAGGCCTTCGAGAGTCCGGCGGAGTTTCGCGACCACCAGGATGCATCCATCGAGCCGCCGGGTGCCGGCCTCGACGTACTCGACGCTCATAGTGGCCGCCAGCCGCACCTTGCCGTCGACTCCCTTCATGTCCGCGCTGTACCGAAGCGGCTTTCCGGCGGGGTAGCTGGTCGTGGGATCGACCGAGTACGTCCACGTACGGGGATCGTCGGCGTGGCTGGAATAGAAACTCTGCAGAGGGAAGAAGGGGTCGGGGCCGCGGGTCCTGAGATAGATGCCAGGCGAATCGACCGTATAGGTCGTGACGTCGGCGCCGTTGCGGAACACCTGGACCTGCTGGGTTCTCGTCGTCGGCGCCTCGCCGGCCCTTCGCGTCGCCACCTCCAGGGTCAGGGCAAAGGGAATGTCGGTCCCCTTCAGAGCGGCACAATCGAGCGCGAACGAGGCCGCAGGAGCAAGCCCAGCGGCGAGTACGAACGACAAGGTCAGGAGCCGGTGCATGCACCCACTCTAGAGACCGGAAGCGACGCATTGAAGCTATCGCCGCCATGCCCTACCTTGCCGGCTGCACGCGGGCAGCGTTCGTGCCCCGGGGGAGAGACTGAGCTGATGTCGGAACGTTCGATCGGTCGCTGGGCGACCCTGCTGGCCGCTCCGCTGCTGGCCGCGACCCTCGGCGCTTGTTCTACGCCTACCGCCATCCAGGCCTATACGGGTCCGGGCTGGTACCTCGAGAAATCCTACCTCATCCTCGCCAGCAGCCCGAAGGTGTTCGGCGGACCGTTCACCTACGAGAAATGCGAGGAAGAGCGCATCAAGCTCGGCCCGATCGTTTCGCCCGAAATGCTCTGCGTGAATCATCCGGGCCGGCCGAAGCCGTACGGGTTCTCCCCGTCATAACCGTCCCCTTGCGTACAGTCGGCGGATAGCGACTGTAACAATAGTCGGCTAGGCTGCAGCGAAGGTGTGGGGAGCGACCGTCGCGTGGCGACCATTTCCATCGAGGGGATTCGAAAGAGTTTCGGTCCCGTCGAGGTACTCAAGGACATTTCTCTGGAAATCGCCGATGGCGAGTTCCTGACGCTGCTCGGCCCTTCGGGCTGTGGCAAGTCGACCCTGCTGCGCATCGTTGCCGGGCTCGAGCGCAACGATGCCGGCTCGATCGTCATTGGAGGCCGGAGGGTCGACGAACTGCCGGCGCGCGACCGCGATATCGCCATGGTGTTCCAGAGCTACGCGCTCTACCCGCACATGACGGTGGCCCAGAATATCGGCCTCCCGCTCTCGATGCGCCGCATGAACGTCTGGCAGCGCCTGCCCTGGATCGGATCGCTGCTGCCGGGAACCGCCGCCGCCCGCAGGATGATCGCCAAGGACGTGGCGGACGCCGCCCAGGCCCTCGACATCGGCCCCCTGCTCGCCCGCAAGCCCGGCCAGCTCTCGGGCGGCCAGAAGCAGCGCGTCGCGCTGGGTCGTGCCATGGTCCGTCATCCCTCGGCCTTCCTGCTCGACGAGCCGCTCTCCAATCTCGATGCCAAGCTACGCGTGCAGATGCGGTCCGAACTCACCGAGCTGCAGCGCCGGCTCGGCGCCACGATGATCTACGTGACGCACGACCAGGCCGAGGCCATGACCATGTCCGACAGGGTCGCGGTCATGTTGGCCGGCAAGCTCGAACAGGTGGCCCCGCCGCGCCGGCTCTACGACGATCCCGAAACGCTGGCCGTGGCAGAATTCGTCGGCAGCCCGAAGATCAACGTCATCCCGGTCGAAGGCGGCTTCCATGCCGTGCGGCCGGAATCGATGCAGCTCGTGGCGCCCTATGAGGCGGGCGCCATCGCGGGCCATGTCCGGCTGGTGGAGCACATGGGCTCGGAAAGCCTCGTCCATGTCGAGGTGAAGGGGCAGCCGACGCCGCTGATCGCCCGCATCGACGCTCATTCCGGACGCGATCCGCAGCGTGGCGAAGCCGTGGGGCTGAAGCCGCTGCCCCATCGCGTCCTCAAGTTCGATGTCCAGGGAAGGCGCGTGCGGTGACGACGCCCATCGCGAACGACGCCACGCCGGCCGAGCGCCGCGCCGCCCTGGCGCTGGTGTAGCCGGCCTGG
>JAKFVZ010000596.1 GCA_021732965.1 Reyranella sp. | reverse complement strand
AGCCGTCGGCCAGCCGGCCATGTGTAATCGGCGCGGCCCCGAAGGGGTGCGTAGGCGTAGCGATTGTGCGTCTTGAGTTCCATTCCGACAAATTAACGCCGCATGCCAGAAAGGGCTACGGTTAGCTATGCTCGATCGTGAGCTGGCGGGATATCATGAATTCAAATTCGGAAAGGTTCATGACCGGCGTCAACGGTGACGAACAGGATAGACTTCATATCGACAGGCGACGACTTCGCGCATCAGCGGGACGTAGCGCCGGAGCAACAGATGGGCTAGCATCGCAGTCTTAATGAAGAAGCCGCGCCCTTCCAGGCTGCGGACGAACTGGGAGGAAGAACGCGTTGACGGCGACGAGTGCTGCCGCTTTGCCTGTAACGACAGACGCCGCGCCCATCGCGCGCCGGTTCGCCGTGCCGTTGTGGGTCGGCGCCCTTCTGCTCATCCTGACGTTCCTGGTCATCTACCCGCTGCTGATGCTGTTCTTCGGCGCCATCAGCGATTCCAATCCGGTGATCGACGGCTTCGGCAAGTTCAATCCCTCGCTGGAGCACTTCCTGGCCGTTCTGGGCAACGAGAATGTCCGGCTGGCCTTCTTCAATGCGCTGGCGGCCTGCGGCGGCGGAACCATCCTCGCCGTCGTAATCGGCCTCGCCTTCTCCTGGATCGTCGTGCGCACCAACACGCCGTTCAAGGGCTTCATCGCCGGCGCCAGCATGATCCCGCTGTTCGTGCCGCCGCTTGTCGCGGGCGTCGCCTGGAGCATCCTCGGCTCTCCCAAGACCGGCCTGCTGAACACGGCGTTGAAGTGGATCGGTATCGATTTCCGCTTCGACTTCTACTCGATGTCGGGCCTGATCCTGGTCTTCGGCTTCTACTATGCGCCTTACGTCTACATGTTCACGGCGTCGGCGCTGCGCAACATGGACCCCAGCCTCGAGGAAGCGTCCGAGGTTTCGGGCGCATCGGCCTTCACGACCCTCTTCACGGTCACCTTCCCGCTGATCGCTCCGGCGATCCTCGCGGGCTCGCTGCTGTCCTTTGTCGTGATGCTCGGCATCTACGGCATTCCCGCCGCGCTGGGCGCGCCGGCCAACATCAGCGTCCTCACAACCTACATTTTCAAGCTCACCGCCTGGAGCCCGCCTCTCTACAATACCGCCGCCGCCGTAGCGATCCTGCTGATGATGGTCACGGCGGTCTTCGTCTGGGCGCAGCAACGCGTGCTGTCGGGCCGCAGCTTCGCCACCGTGGCCGGCAAGGCCTTCCGCCCGCGCAGCCTCAATCTCGGGCCGTGGCGCTGGTTCACCTTCAGCCTGGCTCTCGCCTACCTGTTCATCGTCGTGGTGCTGCCCACGATCGCCCTGGTGATCGCGGCCTTCCGCCGGTTCCTGTTCTTCAAGGACTTCGACGCCGTGTTCGACATGAAGGCGTACAGCTGGGTTCACTTCAACTCCATCTTCGACAACCCGCTGACGATGACCTCCATCTGGAACACGATGAAGGTCGGCGTGATCACCGCCGTGGTCGGCGGCATACTGGCCTTCGCCATCGGCTACACGATCAACCGCACGCAGGTTCCCGGCCGCAAGATCATCGATCTCCTGTCGACGATCCCGGTCGCCATCCCCGGCCTGGTCGTCGGCGTCGCCTATCTCTGGGCCTGGATCGGCTTGCCCGGCGGCCTCTACGGCACCATCTGGATCCTGGCGCTGGCCTTCGTGGCGCGCTTCATCCCCGACACGGTCAAGGCGCTGTCGACCTCGTTCATGCAGATCCATCGCGAACTCGAGGAAGCCGCCTGGATCTGCGGCCGTGGCCTGCTCAGCACGATCGGCACGATCATGGTGCCGCTCGCCCGGCCGGGCATCGTCGCCTCGATGACGCTGCTGTTCGTGCTGTCGGTGCGCGAACTGGGCTCGTCCCTGTTCCTCTACACCAGCGACACGACCGTGATGGCCGTGCTGCTGCTCGACTACTATGAGGGCGGAAACGTCGGCAAGACGGCCGCCTTCAGTCTCGTGCAGACCGTGATTCTCGCGGTGCTGCTCGGCATCACGACCTGGCTTTCTCGCGGAGCTGCCGAAAGCAGCGCCCGCGCCGGCTGACGAACGATAACAATCGGAGGAATGAGAAGATGAAGCGTAGAACCGTACTGGCCGGCATTGCCGGCGCCGCCGCCACCGCCGCGCTCCCCGCCCGCGCCCAGCAGGATCAGTTCGGCTCCAAGGAGCTGATCGCCGCCGCCGAGAAGGAAGGCGGCCTCACCCTGTACACGGCGGACTTCGCCGAGACGCAGCAGGAAGTGATCAAGGAATTCAACAAGCGCTTCCCCAAGATCAAGGTCGCGATGGTCCGTGCGCCCGGCGGCCAGCTCATCACCCGCATCAAGACGGAAGCCGCGGCCGACAAGCTCGGCGCCGACGTCGTCAACCATTCCGACCGCGGCCTGATGCTGGATATCGCCGATCTCTTCCAGGATTACGCGCCGCCGAACGCCGCCGACTATCGCCCCGACTCGCTGGTCTCGCCGAAGCTGTGGCCGGGCGTCACCCTGGGCTGGGCCATCGCCTACAACACACAGATCGTGAAGAACGCGCCCAAGACCTGGATGGATCTCACGAAGCCCGAGTACAAGAACAAGCAGATCGGCCAGGTGATCGGCCCGTCGGGCGGCACGACCTGGACGCGCATCATGTTCGAGCGGCAGGTGCTCGGCGAGGACTACTGGAAGAAGCAGGCCGAACTCGGCATCGCCCTCTACCCGTCGGGCGCTCCGCTCTCGGACGCGCTGGTCCGCGGCGAGGTATCAATCGCGCCGCTGCTCTACAACATCATCTACACCAAGATCGTCGAAGGCGCGCCGGCCGAGGCCATCTTCGCCCCCGAGGGCGTTCCCATTGTTCCCTATGCCGACGGCGTCACCAAGGCGTCCAAGAACCCGAACGCCGCCCGCCTGTTCATGAACTGGCGCCTGTCCAAGGAAGGCCAGACCTTCATGATCAACAAGCTGGGCAACATCACGTCCCTCAAGGAGCCGCCGGCCTACCCGAAGGGCTGGGATCCGAAGGTCGTCAAGGTCTGGGTGCCGAAGTTCGACGAGTTCAGCAAGCTGCGGAACACGTGGATGGAAGAGTGGAACAAGACTTACGGGTACCGCCAGTGAGCGCTGCGCTCCTCGTCGAGAACCTGGTCAAGAAGTTCGGGACCGGCAAGGCGGCCGTCGATGGCGTGAACTTCGACGTGCCGGCGGGCGAGATAGTGGTTCTGCTGGGGCCTTCGGGCTGCGGCAAGACCACGACGCTGCGCCT
>JAKFVZ010000139.1 GCA_021732965.1 Reyranella sp. | reverse complement strand
CACAGCAACCTAAGCTTTCTTACGTCCTGAATATCTAGCGTGGCAAACAATTGCCTGCGATTACCCCCATCGTGGTAATCGACCTGCAAAACGTAATCTATTGCCCACTGAACTATGTCTGTCCCTGCCTCATCAAACACAGGCCGGGCATCTACAAGGATACTAGCGTCACGCAGAATATTAGGATGCTCGTATTTCAGCCGGAGAGTCTTCTGAACAAAATACAGTGGATGGTCGCTCTTCGAGATCGACTCAATCGTCTGCCTCGCATCCTTCCAAAGCTTCAGATTCTTCTGCTGCCAGTCCAGCGGCGCCTCTCGCTCAAGACTTCTGACAATTGCGTCGAACATGTCTGAGGGCGACAATGCGAATGTCTCACGCAGCTGATGAAAAGACATAAGCTGCACAACCATTTGCCAAGCATCCTGTTCGGATACACCAATCTGGGCTGCGAACTGGTTCGCAATGGCACTCCGGGTGCGCTTCTCTGGCGGGATATCTTCAACCAACGACTTGAGGACGCTCAGCTTGTCGTAGTGCTGAGCCAGAAGGGCCATCGCAGGCAATATGTTCCGAGGTATCTGAAATGTCCGACTAGCCATGAGCGACGTTCTCGACGAGTTGGGGCCCCACCAAAGCGCTAAGGCACTGAAACCGAATCACAAATCAGCTCGAATGACAAATGCTCGCGGAAGACCACATGTTCTACGTGGTTAATATCTGCGGAAATGATGTCTACAACGACTCTTCATCGTCGACCACCACACTGTAAATAGGCGCTCCTCCCCTCTGCGCTAGGATTCAGTCACGTAATTACACAACTCAAATCCTCGAGCGTGCGCCAACCCCCTACCCCAGCCAGTGCGACTGTGTGACGGCGGGAATCTAGGAGTCCCAAAAGGCCAAAACACTTGCCTTCTGGACCCCTGCAACCACTTCCCTGCTCAGTACGTCTTGTACCCCAGGAACTTGCCCGACATGGCGATCTTCACCCGGTCGCCCTTCTGGTCGGGTTGGCGCTCCATGGTCATGTCGAAGTCGATGGCGCTCATGATGCCGTCGCCGAATTCTTCCTGGATCAGTTCCTTCCAGGTCGTGCCGTAGACCTGCACCAGCTCGTAGAAACGGTAGATCAGCGGATCGGTCGGCGGGATCTGGGGCAGCGAGCCGCGATAGGGCACTTCCTGCAGCAGCAGCACTTCTTCCTTGCCCAGCCCGAACAGCTTGCCGGCCTTGGTGGCCTGCTCCTTGGTCATCTTCATCTGGCCCATGCAGGCGGCGGTGACGATGATCTTCGAGGCGCCGCCGATCTTCTTGGCGATCTCTTCCCAGCTCAGCTCCTTCATCCGCTTGGCCGTCAGGATCTTCTCGGTGACTTCAGCCCGCTTCATTGCCGTCTCCCGGTTGTTAAAGGCACGATCTCGGCCGGCGGATTGACCGCCGACAGTCCTGGTTTCACCAGCTTCGGCCGCCGCGGATCGAAGCCATGCTCGGCGATCTCCTTGTCGAACGCCTTCGAGCGGTTCACGAGGAATTCCACCAGATGGTTGCGGATCGCGTAGTACTGCGGATGGCGGTGCAGGTCGTTCCGGTGCCGCTCGTTCTTCGGCATGGTGTTGACCACGATCTCGGCGATGCGCGCGCCCGGCCCGTTGGTCATCAGCACGATCTTGTCGGCGAGCAGGATCGCCTCGTCGACATCATGGGTGATCATGAACACGGTCTGGTTGGTGTCGGCGCAGATGCGCAGCACCTCGTCCTGCAGCATGCCGCGCGTCAGCGCGTCGAGCGCACTGAACGGCTCGTCCATCAGCAGCATCTTCGGCTGGATCGAGAGCGCCCGCGCGATACCGACCCGCTGCTTCATGCCGCCGGAGAGCTGCGCCGGCTTCTTGTTCTCAGCGCCCGCGAGTCCGACCAGCGCGATGAACTTGCGCGCATGCTCCTGGACGCGTGCGCGGTCCCACTTCGGCCAGCGCGAGGAGATGGCGAAGGCGATGTTGCCCATCACCGTCATCCACGGCAGCAGCGCGTGGCCCTGGAAGATCACGGCGCGATCGAGGCTCGGCCCGTCGATCTCGCGGTTGTCGACGATGACCGCGCCGCCGCTCGGGCTGTCGAGGCCCGCCAGCACGTTCAGGATCGTGGTCTTGCCGCAGCCGGAATGGCCGATCAGGCAGCAGAACTCGCCCTTGTCGACGCCGAACCAGATGTCCTCGAACACGGCCGGCTGGCCGGTCTCGCCGAAGCGGCGCGCGAGCCCTTCGACGCTGATGAGCGGACGGTTCTCCATGGCGCGCCTATTCCGGGTAGGTGACCAGCTTGGCGAGATACGCCAGGCCCTGGTCGAGCAGGAGACCGACCAGGCCGATCAGCAGGATCGCGGTCACGATGTTGGCGATCGAGAGGTTGTTCCACTCGTTCCAGACGAAGTAGCCGATGCCGGTGCCGCCCACGAGCATCTCGGCCGCCACGATCACCAGCCAGGCGATGCCGACGGAGATGCGCATGCCTGTCATGATGGTCGGCGCCGCGGCCGGCAAGATCACCTTGAAGGCGGTGCGGAATGGCCCGACCTCGAGGGTGCGTGCGACGTTCAGCCATTCGCGGCGCACGCTGCCCACGCCGAAGGCGGTGTTGATCAGCATCGGCCAGACCGAGCAGATGAAGATCACGAAGATCGAGGAGATGGCGCTGTCCTTGATCGTGTAGAGCGCCAGCGGCATCCAGGCGAGCGGCGACACCGGCTTCAGGATCTGGATGAACGGATCGAGCGCGCGATAGACCAAAGGCGACATGCCGATCAGGAAGCCGAGCGGCACGGCGACGAGTGCGGCGAGGCCGAAGCCCAGCAGCACGCGGCCCAGCGAATAGGCGAGCTGGATGCCGATACCCTTGTCGTTGCTGCCGCGCACGTAGAAGGGGTCGGCGAGGTGCTTCCAGATCGTGGCGCCGATGTCGGCCGGTGTCGGCATCGCCGACTTCGATCCGGTGGCGGCCGCGGCGCCGACCAGCCTGGCATATTCCGGATCCAGGGCCGGACCGCTGGCGGCCGTAGGCAATGTGGCGACATGCCAGATCGCGACGATCGCCACGAAGATCAGGAGCGACAGCAGGCCCGCCCGCATGCCGAGCGAGGTCTTCATCATGCGTGTTCCTCACGCACCAAAAGCAAAGACATCATCCTGAGAGGCCGGCCTGAAAAGAGTTGAGTGATTTCAGTCAGTTGTGATTCGGTCGTGGTTGCGAGCTACGACGGAGGTCACATGGTCTGGACTGAAACCACTCGGCGGAAGTATCGGCGTGATGGAGCGG
>JAKFVZ010000492.1 GCA_021732965.1 Reyranella sp. | reverse complement strand
GACCCAGCCGGATACGGAGCGCGGGCGTAGCTCAGGGGTAGAGCACGACCTTGCCAAGGTCGGGGTCGAGGGTTCGAATCCCTTCGCCCGCTCCAATTTCTACCGGTCCATCTGGCGGCAAGAGCATATCGGCGCTCGAGCGCTGATGGCCTGATGCCGACGGGCCTTCGGGCTTCGGAGAGCCGCGGATGAAGATAAAGTTTTTGCATGTCCCCAAGACGGCAGGAACGAGCGTCCGCCACTTCCTGCAAATGTTCTTCCTCTCCCGGCACGTCTGTCCGGCGTCGAGCAACGAGCAGTTCCGGGCACTGCCGCAGGAGCGGCTGGGTTCCTACCGTTTGTTCGCGGGCCACATCGATTGGGTCGATCTCGACCAGATCGAAGGCGAGAGCTTCACGTTCAGTATCCTGCGCCAGCCGCAGGACCGCCTCGTCTCCTACTACTTCTATCTGCGCTCGGAGGGTTTGAAGCTCGACGCCGTCAACCTGGCGAAGCCGGAGAGGCGCGGGATGCATGCCGCCCTCACGCTGTCGCCCGACGATTTCTTCTGCGGCGGCGGTCCGGCCGAAGTTCGAAAACACATCGATGCGCTGTTCGACAATTTCTACGCCTACTATTTCGCCGAACGGTCGTTCGACGCGAGGAGGCGCATCCGGGTGGGCGTATCCGTTTCCGAGGCGGACCTTCTCGCAAGAGCGGACCGCAACCTGGACAGGCTCGACGGGCTCTATTCGATCGGGAACCTGACCTTGCTTCAGCAGGATGTCATCGCGGCCTGTGGCCGGCAGGGATTCGGGCGCTGGGGCGCGCTGCGATCGCGACTTTCGCCGCTTCGCGACATGAAACTGAATACCGGTGCCGGCAGCTACGCGTCGCGCATCGCGGACTTGAAGTCGCTCGGCGCGACGCATCGCACCTTCGATCGAATCGAGGAGATGACGCGTCTCGACGATGTCATCTGGAAGCGACTGGCGCCCGAACATCGCCCCCGTTCGCGTTGATCGGCTGCAGATTCCCGGTAACTTGAACCGGGCAGAGACAGTTAAGTGCGGGTGCATCAGGTGAAGACTTCAAGCGATCCGGTCGAGGCTCAGGGCCTCCTCGTGGTCCGAACCGTCGCGGACCTGCGCCGCGCGGTGGCAGGCTTCCGGGAAGACGGCCGCACGATCGGTCTCGTGCCGACGATGGGCGCGTTGCATGAAGGCCATGTGAGCCTCGTGAAGGGCGCGCTCGGGCGCGGCGACGTGCCGGTGACCAGCATCTTCGTCAATCCGACGCAGTTCGGACCGAAGGAGGATTTCTCCGCCTATCCGCGCGACGAGGAAGGCGACTTCGCGAAGCTGCGTGAAGCGGGTTGCCGCATCGTCTTCGCCCCGACCAAGGACGAGATGTATCCCGGCGAACAGCTCACGACGGTAACGGTCGCCGGCATCACCGATGGCCTGTGCGGTCCGCTGCGGCCCGGCCACTTCCAGGGCGTTGCCACGGTGGTGAGCAAACTCCTGCTGATGGCGATGCCGGACCGAGCCTATTTCGGCGAGAAGGATTATCAGCAACTCCAGGTCATCAAGCGCATGGTGCGCGACCTCGCGATGCCGTTCGAGATCGTGGGCATGCCCACGGTGCGCGAGCAGGACGGGCTCGCGATGTCGTCGCGCAATCGCTACCTCAGCGCCGAGGAGCGGATGAAGTCGCTGGTCATGTACAAGCAGCTCGTGAAGGTCGCCGACACGGTGCGCGACGGCACGAAGTCCTGCACCGAGGCGACAGCAACGGCGTCGCAGGCGCTGCGCGACGGCGGCTTCGACATCGTCGAATACTTCACCGTCGTCGATGCCGACAGCCTGAAGCCGCTGGAGCATGTCACGGGCCCGGCGCGCGTCATCGCCGCCGCGCGCCTCGGCCGCACGCGCCTGATCGACAATCTGGCGGTCTGACGCGGGCTTCGGTCGCTCAGGCGGCCTGTTCGAGAGTCGAGGCGACGTCGCGCGTGGTCACGCGGCGCAGGTCGCGCACCTTGGTCGTGTCGAACGGCCGAGCGCGATGCATGGTGCAGCGATTGTCCCAGATCACCAGATCGCCCCTGGCCCAGCGATGGGCATGGACGAAGCGCGGCTGCGTGGCGTGCTCGATCAGGTCGAGGATGATCAGGCGTCCGTCGGCCACCGGCATGCCCAGGATGTGCGAGGCGTGCGCGGCGAGATAGAGCGTCTTGCGGTGCGAGCCGGGATGCGTGCGCACGAGCCGCTGCGGCACCGGCGGCAGCGAGGCGCGTTCCTCGTCGGTGTACTGCACGACGCCGAGCTGTTCGCGCGAGCGCCAGATCGAATGTTCGGCGACCAGCCCCTCCAGCTCGTTCTTCTTCGCCTCGGGCAACGCGTCGTAGGCCGCGCGCAGGTCGGCGAACTCGGTGTCGCCGCCTTCGTCGGGAATGACGTGGGCGTAGAGCATGGAGAGAGCGCCGGGTACGGCGCGGAAAGAGGCGTCGGTATGCCAGAGCCGGTTGGCCAGGCCGTCGAGACGCCGCCGCGCATCGGGCTTCAGCACGTTGCCGTCGCCGTCGAGGTTGGAGATGTCGGCGACGTCGCTCGATTCGATCCGGTGCTTGATGTCGCGGTGGCGCAGCTTCAGCGCCGAGGAAGCGATCGGGCCGAAGTTGCGGGCAAAGGCGACCTGTTTCTCGTCGTCGAGCGTCTGGCCGCGAAAGACTACGACGGCGTAGCGGTCGATCGCGTGCTCAATGGCCTGCCGGTCGGCAGGATTCAGCGGTTGTGACACGTCGACGCCGGCAATCTCGGCGGCGAAATCAGGACGCGCTGGCGTAACGGTGATGCTCACGACCGCCTCCCGCGGCTATAATGCCTTTGAAAACATTCTCCCCCAGGAAACGCCATGCCGCAAACGATGAAGCTCGCCCTGCTCGACGATTATCAGAAGGTCGCCCTGCGCATGGCCGACTGGGACCGCCTCAGGAAGCGCGGCGTCGAGATCACCGTCTTCCACGAGCCCTTCGCGTCGGTCGAGGATGCGGCGCGGAAGCTGGCGCCCTTCGATATGCTGGGCCTGCTGCGCGAGCGGACGGCGTTCCCGCGCGCGCTGATCGAGAAGCTGCCGAACCTCAAGTTCATGGTGCTGACCGGCGCGCGCGCCGCCAGCCTCGACTACAAGGCTGCGGCCGAGCGCGGCATTCCGATCTCCACGACGCCCGGCGGCGGCTCGAACGCGCCGACGGCGGAGCTGGGCTGGGCGCTGCTGATGATGTGCGCCCGCGATCTCGCCAAAGCCGAGCGGCTGGCGCGCCAGGGCAAGTGGCACGACGG
>JAKFVZ010000494.1 GCA_021732965.1 Reyranella sp. | reverse complement strand
CATCGCTATCGTGTGTACGGCCTCCTGCTCGAGAGCGAGCTGCCGCTGACGTCGGCGCATGAAGCGGCCGGCAGCGAGGACCGCGCCGACATGACGATCCTCTCGGGCTCGCAAGCCGATTTCGATTCGATCGCCCCCGAGGGTGCGCGCGATCCGGAAGACTGGATCGAGCATGTCGTGCTGGACGACGGCAGCGTCTACATGAAATCGAGCGAGGTGTTCGAGGCGGTGATTTCCGCCGACGGTCGGACCGCAACCTGCCGCAAGCAGGCCGACGTGGAACAACGGGCCTTCGAGGCCAATCTCCTGAACTTCATCGTCAGCGCTTCGCTCACCCTGCAAGGCGAGGAAACGCTGCACGCGACCGTGCTGGAGATGGACGGCCGCGCCGTCGGCCTGCTCGGCCAGAGCGGCGCAGGGAAATCCACCCTCGCCGCCTATCTGATCAGCCGCGGCGCCGACCTGGTCACCGACGACATGCTCCGCCTGGCTTTCGCCGAAGATGTCGTGCTCGCCTATCCCGGCCCCTATCGCCTGAAGCTCCTCGACGATCCGGCCACGCGTTTCCTGCCCGATGCCGTCACCGACGGGCATTTCAACGCTCTCAGCGGCAAGATCATGGTGCGGCCGCGCCGGGAGGGGCGACGCCATCGCTCGCCCGTGCCGCTCGCCGCGCTGTTCCATATCGGCTCGCCGGGCGACACGGTCGGCGCGATAACGGGCCGGCGGCTGAACGGACTCGAACTGGCCCGGACGCTCCTGTCTTCGGCGATGGACACACGCTACGGGAAAAGCAGCCGCATGGAACGACAGATCCGCTTCGCCGCGCGCGTGGCCGATCTGCTGCCCGTCCATGCGCTGCGCTATCCGAGGACCGTCGAGGCGCTTGACGGCGTCGCCCGAGAGATTCGCCGGGTCGTCGACTCGTGAAGTCGCTGGCCTCCTTCCTCGCTCTGCCAGGAGGCGATCGCCGGCTGTTGGTGCAGGCAATCCTCATGTTGATGCTGGTGCGCGGTGCGCTTCATCTCGTGCCGATTGCGCGGCTGCGCGACTGGACCGGCCGGATGCGGGCCGGCAACCGGCCTGCCGGCCGCATCATCTGGGCGGTGCGCGCGGCCACCCGGCGCGTGCCGGGCGCCACCTGCCTGTCCTCGGCGCTTGCCCTGCAGCGCATGCTGTCGTCCAACGGGCATCGCTCGCAGATTCATATCGGCGTCGCCCGTGTTTCTTCCGCTTTCGTGGCCCATGCCTGGCTCGTCCACGACGGCGCCGTCGTGATTGGCGAAGAGGAGCACGAGCGGTACACGCGGCTCACCGCGTGGGACGCGGGCCAGAGCTTCGGCTCGGCGGGTTGACTTGTTCGCCGCCCTGCTCAGCACCGGCCCGGCGCCGCTCGCCCCTCGGCCGTTCGCGGACGGCTTCGAAATCGTGGGCCGTGCGCGACGGGCGGCTCTGTATGCCGGACCGGAAAGCGCGCGCGACTCGCTGGACGGTCGCCACTGGCTCGTCGGACGCATCCGGCTCGACGCGCGCGACGAGCTGCTCGAACGACTGGGCGCCGTCCCGACCGCATCGGATGCAAGGCTGTGCCTGCTGGCCTATGCGCGGTGGGGCGAAGCCTTCACCGATCACCTGGCCGGCGACTTCGCCTTCGCGCTGTGGGACGACCAACGCCAGTGTCTGCTCGCGGTACGCGACCGGCTGGGCGTGCGCGGACTGTTCCACACCCGGACCGCCGATGCCTGGCTGATCGGCGATTCGCTCGACTGGCTCGCCGCACGAAGCGCCACTCCGCCCGCGCTCGACGACTACTGGATCGCCGACTTTCTGGTCCTCGGCATGTCGCGGGAATTCGAGCGCACGGTCTATCGCGACATCAAGCGGGTCGCCCCGGCGCACCTGCTGACGCTCGGCGAGCGCGGCCTGTCGCTTCGCCGCTACTGGCGGCTGGAACTCGCGGAACCGGTCTATCTTCGCAACGCCGAAGCCTATCACGAGCTCTTTCGCGAGCTGCTGTCGCGCGCCGTGGCCGATCGCCTGCCATCCGGCAGGGTCGGCATCGCCATGAGCGGTGGCCTCGATTCGACGACGCTGGCGGCGATGGCCGTGGAAGTGACGGGCGATCCCTCGCGCATCGTGGCGGAGTGCGAGCACTACGAGCGGCTGATGCACATCCGCGAGGACCATTACGCCTCGCTCGCCGCCCGGCATCTCGGCATCGAACTGCGCATCCGGCCGGCCGACGACATCGCCCATGATCCGCACTGGCGCTCGCGCAGCCTCCGGTCGGCCGAGCCGACGGTGGGCATGCTGAACGCCCACAACATCCAGCGCATCGGACGCGAAATGGCCGCCATCTCCCCGGTCTGGCTGGACGGCGAAGGGCCGGACAACGCCCTTACTCTCGAACGGGATGCCTATCTTGGCTGGCTGCGGCGCCGGCGCTCGTGGGGGAGGCTGTCGCAGGCGCTCCTCCAGTACGCCGCGGCGAAGGGCTTCTCCGGCTGGAGCCAGACGCTGGCGCGTCGCAGCGGGCTGAAACGCGTCCCCGAACTGGATCCTTTCGATGTTCTGCCCCCGTGGCTGCAGGAGGATTTCGCAAAAAAACTGAACCTCGCGGAACGCCAGGAATCGCTCGGCCTCGGGGGCGATCCGTCCCATCCCTGGCACCCGCTGGCCTACGACTCCTTCACGAGTCCGATCTGGCAGGCCTATTTCGAGGATCATGCGTTCGAGGAATCGCTGGCCGGCTTCGAGTGGCGCTACCCCTTTCTCGACCTGCGCGTGCTGCAGTTCATGCTGGCGGTTCCTCCGGTTCCGTGGGGGTGGAAGAAGCATCTCATCCGCGCCTCGATGCGGGACCGCCTCCCGCGGGCCGTGCTGGACCGCGAGAAAACCCCTCTCGCCTGCTATCCCGAAGTCGCAACCATGCGCGCCATCGGCTTGCCGTCGCTGCCGGAGGCCCATGGGGTCGGCCGCTTCGTCGACCCCTCCCTTCTGCCGGACCCGGCCGCGCCGGACCCCGACCTCGCCCTGTCGCTGGGGGTCCATGCCCTCGATGGATGGCTGTCCCAAAAGCGCCAATGATAGGTCAATATCAAAGGCTTATTGCATTTGCCCGGCAAGGAAACAGTTGCTAGGTTTGGGCTCAGTAGTCCTTGGGTCGCAGGCATGAACGGGTCGCCCGGCATCTACAAGAAAACGGCACGTCAGGTTTCCTGCAAGATCAACGACGAGGTCGCGATTCTGGATCTCGATCGGGCGATTTACTTTGGCTTGCAGGGCGTGGGCGTCCATATCTGGGATGCGCTGGAGCAGCCA
>JAKFVZ010000750.1 GCA_021732965.1 Reyranella sp. | reverse complement strand
ACCCTTGTTGAGGTTGCGGCCTATCTGAGCGCGGCGCGCGGCAATCTGCTCTCCGGCGGTTGCGTGCTCGGGGTCGACACGGGCGGGAACTATGACGACCTCGCCTTCGCGCTGCCGGCCAATGCCGGCGCGACCTATTGCAAACGCAAGATTGCCGCCGCCACCGAGCGTCTCGGGGCCGCCACGCAAGTCTGGGAGGCCCCGTGATGAATGCGCCGCTGAAACCGCTCGGCGATGATGTGGCTCGGCACACCGCCATGGCGATTCATGATCGCTCATTTCTGGTGGAAGCCGGGGCCGGTTCGGGCAAAACCGCCGTCATGGCCGGCCGCATCGCTCTGATGCTCGCCGAGGGCGTTCCGCCGAAATCGATCGCCGCGGTGACCTTCACCGAACTCGCCGCCAGCGAGCTTCTCATCCGCGTGCGCGAGTTCGTCGCCGAGTTGGTCGCAGACCGCATCCCCGCCGAGCTTCGGGTTGCCTTGCCCCACGGCCTTTCCGACGACCATCGACGTCATCTTTCGGCCGCCAGCGCAACTATCGATGAGATCACCTGCTCGACCATTCACGGCTTCTGCCAGCGGTTGATCAAGCCTTATCCGGTCGAGGCGGACATCGATCCCGGCGCTACGGTGATGGACCGCAACCAGGCGGACCTCGCCTTCGTCGAGATCATCGAAACCTGGCTCCGAGAGGAGCTCGCTGGCGAGACCGGCGGGCTGCTGGCGGAAATGGTTCTGCAGGATCCCGGCGAAACCCTGGGGCTGATCCACAAGATTCTCGGCCATCTCCGCGGGCGGCGTGCGCTGATCGTCGATGCACCCGAATCGATGGCCCCGCTCATGGATGCCGTCCGGCAGACGGCAGGCGATTTCGTGTCCTTTATGCGTCAGGCCGAGATCGACGAGGCCGAGACCGTCGACGCCGCGGCGCGCTTCACCGAAATGGCCGAAGCTGTTATGGCCATCTCGCCGGCAAAGCAGCCTGCCGATCTCGTCCGCCTGTTGCTCGCGCGTCCGCATCCCGATCTCTGTACGGCCGCGGGAGGCTTTCGAGCCTACAAGAAGAAAGGCAAATGGGGCGAGGCAGCCAAGCGCGCAGGCCTCGCCAAGGCCGATGGCGATCGCTTGAATGCCGTCGCAGAAGGCCACTACGCCGCCTGTTGCGAAGCATGGACCACGCTGTTGCAGGCGGTCGCTGCGCGCGCCCTTGCCGAACTCGTGCGCCTTGTGCAGCCGGTGATGGATCGTTTTCGCGACTACAAGCGTTCGGCTGCGCTTCTCGATTTCGACGATCTCATCTTCGCCGCACGCGCGCTATTGCGCGACCATAAAGCGGTGCGCCGCGCACTGGCGGCGCGATTCGCGCACGTCCTAGTCGACGAGTTCCAGGACACGGACCCCTTGCAGACCGAAATTTTTTGGCGCCTTTGCGGCGACCCTCAGGTGGGTGCGGTCAGTGACGACTGGATCACCTTTCAAATCCGCCCGGGCGCGCTGTTCCTGGTGGGCGACCCCAAACAGGCGATCTATCGCTTCCGCGGCGCCGATGTCGCGGCCTACATCCAAGCGCGGGAAGCATTCCTCGCCCAGGCGCCGGACAGCGTATTGCCGATCTCGACCAATTTTCGGTCCTGCGAGCCAATCCTGCGCTATGTGAACAATCGCTTCGAGCCTCTGTTGTCGAGCGAGAATGGCCAGCCGGGCTTCACTGCGCTCGATGCGTTCCATCCCGGACGGGACGAGGGCCTATGCGTCGCGGCCCTCGACATCGCCGTAGCGGATGCGGAAGGCAAGGCGTCGGCCGAACGCCAACGCGACGGCGAAGCGGAGGCCGTTGCCGAGATGTGCGCGCGGCTGATCGGTAGCGAGGCGATACTCGACCGCAAGACCGGCGAGCGTCGCCCTTGCAGGCCCGGCGACATCGCTCTCTTGGCGCCAACGGGAAGCGACCTGTGGCGTTACGAGGAAGCGCTGGAGCGGCGCGGTATTCCGGTCGCGACCCAGGCCGGCAAGGGCCTGTTCCGGCGCCAGGAGATCCAGGACCTCATCGCCCTCACGCGCGTCCTCGCCGATCGCCGGGACACGCTCGCGCTCGGTGCGCTGCTGCGCGGCCCACTGGTCGGCCTAACCGAGGAGGAATTGCTCGACATCGTCTGGGCGCTGCCGCGTCCCGAAGATGCGCCGAACGTCCTGCCACGGCTGGACCTCGGCGTCGCGCCGGAAGCCATCGCCCATCCTCATGCCCGCGACATAATCGAGAAACTCCAGGCGCTGCGCCGCAGCGTCAATGCCACGACGCCGCACGACCTGCTGTCGCAAGCGATCGACGTATTGCGCGTGCGGCCAATTCTCCTTCAGCGGCATCGCGACCAGGCCGAACGCGCGCTCGCCAACGTCGATCTCTATCTGAGCCTCTGCCGCACCTATGCAGTCCGTGGCCTGCGCGCTTTTGCAGAGGCAATGACAGCCGCCTGGACCGACGAGTCCCGAGCCGTCGAAGGCCGCCCCGACGCTCAGGAGGAGGCGGTCGCGCTCTACACCATGCACGCCGCCAAAGGACTGGAATGGCCGATCGTCCTGCCGGTCAACACCATGACCCAGGTCATGGTGCCTGAGACCGCCGTCACCGATCGCGACAGCGGCCGCTTCTACTGCCCGGTGTTCGGGGTGAAGCCAACCGGCTATGAGGCGGCGCGCGACGCTGAGAAAGCCGAGCTCGACCGCGAACGCATCCGTCTCTGGTATGTCGCCGCCACGAGGGCGCGCGAACTACTGGTACTGCCGAGGCTTGACGTCACGGCCAAAGGATCGGCCTGGATCTCGCTTCTCGATCTGTCGCTGGCGGAGCTGCCTGCGCTCGATCTTAGTCACCTGCCGCCCGAGATCGGGCCCAGTACGGCCGGCCTGGAGAACGTGCAGACCCGCGAGATCTTCGCTGCCGAAGCGGCGATGATCGCCGAGCGTCGCCAGCGCATTGTCTGGCTCGCACCGAGCCGCGATGAGAGTGTGACCGGGCCGGCGTTGCACGCCGAGGTGCCGGAAATTCTGGTGACAGATGTCGATGGCGCGCCTGTAGAGGACGGCGTTGTTCCGACTATCCAAGGTGGCCGCGAACGCGGCGTCATCCTGCACAAGCTCATCGAAGAGGTCCTCACCGGCGAAACGGCGGAGACGGAGCCCGCCCTCGTCGCCCGCGCCGAAGCCCTGATCCGCGCGATTGACCGTCCCGTGGCCAATGATCCCGCGCAGGGGCTTGTGCCCGCCGAACTCGCTACCTGCGTCGCACGTGCTCTGTCGCTCCCGGAGATCGTCGCCCTGCGACC
>JAKFVZ010000273.1 GCA_021732965.1 Reyranella sp. | reverse complement strand
GCTCGGCGGCCAGCATGTTGCCGTAGTCCTTGACCGTCGTGCCGCAGCCCGAGGCGTTGATCACGATGGCGTCGAGCCCCGCCCCGTCGATCTCGCGCAGCCAGGCGGTGATGTTGGCCTTGGCCAGCGCGATCGCCTGCTCGTTCTGTCCGACATGCAAGACAGATGAGCCGCAGCAGCCCGAACCCGCGACGTTCACCACCTCGATGTCATGGCGCGTCAGGAGCCGCACCGTGGCTTCGTTGACCTCGGGCGCCAGCACCTGCTGGCCGCAGCCCGGCATCAGCGCCACGCGCTTGCGGCGCAGTCCCTTGGCGGGAAAGGTCTGCGGCCGGTCGACCGGCGACGGCGACGGTACGGTGTCGGGCACCGCGTCGAGCATTGCCCGCAGGCGCCGCAGGAAGGTGGCGCCCCCCGGATCCGTGCTGGTCGCCGGCAGCATCGGCGCCAACGGCTTGGCGAGGCGGCCCAGCACCATGGCCCAGCGGAACGCCGCCGGCCGCGGCATCAGCCAGGCGAGCAGCCCTCGCATGAAGCGATCGGCCGGCTCCCGCTTGTAACTCTCCTCGATGCGATGCCGGCCATGATCGACCAGGTGCATGTAGTTCACGCCCGACGGGCAGGTCGTCATGCAGGACAGGCACGACAGGCAACGATCGACGTGCCGGACTTCCTGATGGGTCGGCGCGCGGTCGCCCTCCAGCATCGCCTTGATCAGGTAGATGCGGCCGCGCGGGCTGTCGCGCTCGTCGCCCAGCAGCACGAAGGTCGGACAGGTGGCGGTGCAAAAACCGCAATGCACGCACTTGCGCAGGATGTGCTCGCTGCGCGCGTTCTCGGGATCGGCAAGCTGGGCCAGGGTGAAGTTGGTTTGCACGACGCTGTTCAGGCCGCCTGATCCAACTTCAACCGTTCCGTCGTCTTCTTGATCAGCTGCCCCGACTCAGAGGACGCCTTCTCCAACTCGTACAAAGTCTGCAAGTTCATCCAGGTCTGAGCGCTCATGCCAAGGGCACGCTCCAGCCGCAGGGCCGTCTCTGCCGTTATGCCACGCCTGCCTCGGATGATATTGCCCACCTGCATCTGCGACAGACCGGCCGCTTGTGCCAATCGATACTGCGAAATTCCGGCTGGTTCCATGAACTCGTCATGGAGAATACGACCGGGATGCACCGGCTTGATCTTGCGCTTCATGTCCCAACTCTCTCAATGATAGTCCACGACCTCGATCGCTGTCGTCTTGTTGCCGTCCCACACGAAGCAAATCCGCCACTGCTCATTGATGCGGATGCTCCACTGCCCTTTCCGGTCCCCTCGCAATGCTTCCAGCCTGTTCCCCGGCGGAACTGCCAGATCATCGAGCCGGCTCGCAGCATAAATGATCTTCAGCTTGTTCTGCGTCCGCTGCGCCAGTTCCACCGGATAGCGCCGGACCCGCTCTCCATAAAAAAGGCGCAGGGTGCTTTCGTTTCGGAATCGTCCCTCATCGATCATCGGCCTCGATACTAATCAAATTGATTAGTATGAACAATCCCTAACCCATCCTTCCTGGATTGAAGAGACCCTTGGGGTCGAAGCTTTCCTTTACCCGCGCGGCAAGCGCCGCCAGGGCAGCCGGCTGCGGCTGGAACACCGGTACCATCGCGCGCACCGACTCCGGCGCGCGGATCAGCGTCGCATGACCGCCGGTCGAGCCCAGCGCGCCGCGGACGATCGTGTGATCAGCATCGGCCGACGGTGGCAGCGCGAGCCAGATCAGGCCGCCCGACCAGTCGTAGAACGCCTGCGCCTCGGGGCGCTGCGCCTTGATGCGGGCCAGGATCGCCGGACCTTCGGTCGGCGGGCATGAAATCTTCCAGACCATAGCATCCGGCGCGGCCTTCAGCGGGACGACGTCGCGGACCTCGCGCCAGAAGGTGCGGCTCTCCAGCGTGCCGAGTTCTTGCATCGCGGCACCCGCATCGGCCATCAGTTCGCGCAGCCCTTTGAGCCGCGCCTCGACCGACGGCGCCACACCTTCGAGACGCAACGCGGTGCGGCCCGGGATGTGCGCCGCGCCCGAAACCTCGTGCGGACTGCCTAGCGCCGCGCACATCGCGCGCACCGCTGCCGCGTCGTCGAGCCCGAGCAGCAGCAGCGTCGCGGTCTGGTCCGGCGCCGGCAGCACCTTGACCGAAACCTCCTCCAGCACCGCCAGCGTGCCCCAGGAGCCCGCGACGACCTTGGAGAGATCGTAGCCGGTGACGTTCTTCATCACACGGCCGCCTGACTTGAAGGCCTCGCCGCGCCCGTTGACGCCGCTGAAGCCCAGCAGGTTATCGCGAGCCGCGCCGGCCGAGAGGCGGCGCGAGCCCGCGAGATTGCCCATGACCGCGCCGACCAGGGTGCCCTGCCCCGGTTCGCGCCCCAGCAGCGGACCGAGATCGGGCGGCTCGAAGGCCAGCATCTGGTTGCGTTGCGCCAGCAGCGCCTCGACCTCGCGCATCGGCGTGCCGGCGCGCAAGGTGACGACCAGCTCCTCCGGCGCGTAGTCGACGATGCCGGAGAGGCCCGAGAGATCGAGCACCTGGGCGCATTGCATCGGCTTGCCGAGCGCCAGCTTGCTGCCCTCGCCACGCACGTCGAGCGTCACGCCTTCGTTCAGCGCCCATTCCACCGCCTGCCGCAGCTCGCCGGCGTCGCGTGGCTTGATCGTGCTGGTCATGGGAGCGCGCAACTCCAGTTGCGCAGTCTTTCATGAGCCTGAGCGCAACTGGAGTTGCGCGCTCCAATGAAGGCGATCTTCGGCACTCTCAGAACCGCGGGATGTCGGGGAAAGGGAGTCTGTTCTGCGTCACGACCAGGCGGCCCAGTTCGGCGCAGCGGCGCAGCTGGGGAAAGACCTTGCCGGGATTGAGCAGGTGGTCGGGATCGAAGGCGCATTTCACGCGCATCTGCTGGTCGAGATCGATCTCGGTGAACTGCACGCCCATCAGGTCGCGCTTCTCGATGCCGACACCGTGCTCGCCGGTCAGCACGCCGCCGACCCGCACGCAGAGCCGCAGGATGTCGGCGCCCAGCTCCTCGCAGCGCCGCAGCTCGTCGGGATCGTTGGCATCGAACAGGATCAGCGGATGGAGGTTGCCGTCGCCGGCATGGAAGACGTTCACGACGCGAAGCCCGTACTGCTTCGACAGGCGGCGCATCTCGGCCAGCACCTCGACGAGTTTGCCGCGCGGCACCGAACCGTCGAGGCACATATAGTCGGGCGAGATCTGGCCGACGGCCGGGAACGCCGCCTTGCGACCGGCCCAGAACAGCACCCTCTCCTGCTCGTCATGACTGACC
>JAKFVZ010000037.1 GCA_021732965.1 Reyranella sp. | reverse complement strand
CCGCTTGTACGCGGGCGCTCCATCGCGTGCAACGCGACGCGAACGACGCTCCACTCCTGTCGCTCGAAGCCCCGACGACCGAGCGATTCGATGAACTGTTGCGCCCTTGCATCATCTAGTATCATCAACATGGTGGTCTACAAAATATAGTTGCGCACACAAGATTTTGTAATTTACTATCATCGCGTGCCCATATGTGCGTGTTCGACACAGATCGAACAGCCCCCGCGACAGGGAACCAAAAGGCGGGAAAGGGCACGGGGGATCGTCGATGCGCTTCGAGCGTCGGTACACACAAGCAGGAAAATCGCCATTCGCGGGAATGGCGTTTCGTGCTGCCGACTCGGAGATTCGCAACCCCGACGGCTCGATCGTCTTCCAACTGAAGAATGTCGACGTACCGGCCGATTGGTCCCAGGTGGCGTCCGATGTCCTCGCCCAGAAATACTTCCGCCGCGCCGGGGTACCCGCTCGCCTGATCCGCGTACGCGACGACGACCTGCCGGAATTCCTGTGGCGGTCCGTTCCGGACGAAGCCGCGCTTGCGGCATTGCCCGAAGCGGAGCGCTTCGGCGGCTAGACCAGCGCACGCCAGGTTTTCCACCGCATGGCCGGCGCCTGGGCGTATTGGGGATGGAAGGGCGGCTACTTCGACAGCGAGGAGGATGCTCGCTCCTTCTACGACGAGCAGTGCTTCATGCTCGCGGCCCAGATCTGCGCGCCCAATTCGCCGCAATGGTTCAACACCGGCCTGCACTGGGCTTACGGTATCGATGGTCCGGGCCAGGGCCACTGGTTTGTCGATCACGAGGACGGCCGGGCCCATCCGTCCGCGTCTGCCTACGAGCGTCCGCAGCCGCACGCCTGCTTCATCCAGAGTGTATCCGACGATCTGGTGAATGAAGGCGGCATCATGGATCTGTGGATCCGCGAGGCGCGCCTTTTCAAGTACGGGTCCGGCACCGGTTCGAATTTTTCCAAGGTCCGCGGCGCGGGCGAAAAACTTTCCGGCGGCGGCTCCTCCTCCGGCTTGATGTCTTTCCTGAAGATCGGCGATCGGGCGGCCGGCGCCATCAAGTCGGGCGGCACCACCCGTCGCGCCGCGAAGATGGTGACCGTCGACATCGACCATCCCGACATCGAGGACTTCATCTCCTGGAAGTCTCTCGAGGAACAGAAGGTCGCCGCGCTGGTCGCGGGGTCGAAGCTCGCCAATCGCCATCTCAACGCGGTGATGCAGGCCTGCCTCGAGGGCGAGGACGAGGGCGATGCCGCGTTCGATCCACGCCGGAACCCGAAGCTGCGGCGCGAGATCGTGGCCGCCCGTCAGGCCGAACTGCCGGAGAACTACATCCAGCGCGTCATCCAGTTCGCGCGCCAGGGCTACAGGCACATCGAATTCCCGACCTTCGACACGGACTGGGAGTCGGAAGCCTACGCCTCGGTTTCCGGACAGAACGCCAACAACTCCGTACGGGTCTCGGACGCCTTCCTGCGTGCGGTCGAGGAAGACCGGCAATGGGCACTGACCGAGCGGACGACCGGCAAGGTCACCAGGACGATCGGCGCTCGCCTCCTCTGGGATCAGGTTGCCGAGGCCGCCTGGAACTCCGCCGATCCCGGCGTGCAGTACGACACCACGATCAACGACTGGCACACCTGCCCGGAGGCGGGGCGCATCAACGCCTCGAACCCGTGCTCGGAGTACATGTTCCTCGACGACACGGCGTGCAATCTCGCCTCGCTGAACCTCATGCGGTTCCGGCGGGACGACGGCTCGATCGACGTCGAGGCGCTGGAACATGCCAGCCGTCTCTGGACCGTCGTGCTCGAGATCTCGGTGATGATGGCGCAGTACCCGTCGCGCCGGATCGCGGAGCTCTCCTATCAGTACCGTACGCTGGGTCTCGGCTACGCCAACCTCGGCGCACTGCTGATGGCGTCGGGCCTCGGCTACGACAGCGCACAGGGCCGCGCGATCGCGGGCGCCCTCACCGCGATCATGACCGGTACCGCCTATGCGACGTCCGCCGAGATGGCGGGCCTGATGGGCGCGTTCGCGGGGTTCGCCGCCAACCGTGAATCCATGCTGCGGGTGATCCGCAACCACCGTCGCGCGGCTTTCGGATCGGGCGAGGCCTATGAAGGCCTGTCCATCGCCCCGCAGGCCCTGGACGCCGCCAACTGCAGCGATTCGAGCCTCATCGCAGCGGCCCGCCGTGTCTGGGACCGTGCACTGGCGCTGGGCGAACGTCACGGCTATCGCAACGCACAGGTCTCCGTCATCGCCCCCACCGGCACGATCGGCCTTGTGATGGACTGCGATACGACCGGCATCGAGCCCGATTTCGCCCTAGTGAAGTTCAAGAAGCTGTCAGGCGGCGGCTATTTCAAGATCATCAACCAGACAGTACCGCTGGCACTGCGCACCCTGGGCTATGACGAGCCGGCGATCCGGCGCATCGTCGACTATGCAGTCGGGCACGGTTCGCTCGCATCGGCGCCCGCCATCAACCACGAAAGCCTGTCGGCGCGTGGTTTCGACGCCGCGACCCTCGAACGGGTCGACCAGGCCATCGGCACGGCCTTCGACATCCGGTTTGCCTTCTCGCGCTACACGCTGGGCGAAGTTTTCTGCCGTGAGGCGCTCGGCCTCGACGACGAAACGCTCGTCGATCCGAAGCTCGACATTCTCTCGCGTCTTGGATTCTCACGCAGTGACATCGCCGCCGCGAACATCCATGCGTGCGGCACGATGAGCATCGAGAGCGCTCCCGATCTCAAGCGCGAACATCTTTCTGTGTTCGATTGTGCGAATCCCTGTGGACGAGATGGCAAGCGCTGCTTGTCTGCAGAGAGTCACATACGCATGATGGCTGCAGCACAACCCTTCGTATCGGGCGCCATCTCCAAGACCGTCAACATGCCAAACGCAGCTACGGTTGAGGATTGCCGCAAGGCCTACGAGATGTCCTGGAAGCTCGGCTTGAAAGCAAACGCTCTCTATCGTGACGGCTCCAAGCTGTCGCAGCCGCTGTCCGCCATGGCCCTTGGCGACGACATCGCGGCCAATGACGATCTGGCCGATCTCTCCCCCGTCGCGCGCGTGCCGGTCATTGCCGAACGGATCGTCGAGCGAATCGTGGAGCGCGAAGTCCGCGCCGGCCGGGAGCGCCTGCCGCAGCGCCGCAAGGGCTACACTCAGAAGGCCAACGTAGGCGGCCACAAGGTCTACCTGCGGACCGGCGAGTACGAGGACGGCCGCGTCGGCGAGATATTCGTCGACATGCACAAGGAAGGCGCGGCGTTCCGCAGCCTGATGAACAACC
>JAKFVZ010000589.1 GCA_021732965.1 Reyranella sp. | reverse complement strand
GGGCGTGACCATCCGCCCGATCATCAATCTCGCCGGCCGTCATGACTGGAACGAAGTGACCTTCTCCTACGCCTTCATCCCCGAGGATTGCCTGATCGGCAACGAGGGCGACGGATGGCTCCAGGTCACGAGCGAACTGGCCTTCGAGCGCTCCGGTCCCGAGCGCTTCATGCAGAACGTCTACGTGTTGCGCGAACTCGTGCGTGTGCTCGGCCGCCAGCCGGCCAAGCGCGCCAACGCCATCCTCGGCCGCCTGATTGCGCGCCTGTGGACCCTGCGGCAGATGTCCACGGCCGTCGCCGGCATGATGCAGGGCGGCAAGTCGCCGGCCATCGAGGCGTCGCTCGTGAAGGATCTCGGCACGATCTACCAGCAGGACCTGCCGGAGATCGCGCGTGCGCTGGCCGAGTCGGACGCCACGACGGAGGACGATCTCGCCGACTTCCTAGACATCGCTCAGTACGCGTCGATGATGGCGCCGAGCTACACCATCCAGGGCGGCACAACCCAGGTCCTGCGCGGCATCGTCGCCCGCGGCCTCGGTCTGCGCTGAAGGAGGACGATCATGGACCGCGATACCCGTGACATGCTGCTGGAAACCGCCACTCGCTTCTTCGCCGAGCGCTCCGCCAAGGACGTCGTCAACGGCGTCGAGAAGGGCGTATGGCCTGCCGATCTCTGGAAGGAGATCGAGGAAATGGGCCTGCCGCTGATTGCGGTGCCGGAAGAACTGGAAGGCGTGGGCGGCACGCTGGCCGACCTGATGGCGCTGCTGCGCGTGGCCGGCGAGCACGCCGTGCCCGTGCCGGTCGCCGAGACGGCGCTGGCCAACCTCCTGGTGGCCGCCGCCGGTGGCAAGCCCGCAACCGGCCCCTCGACGCTCGCGCTGGGAGGCCTGTCCCTCCAGGGCGGGCGCGTGAGCGGCAAGGTCGCGCGCGTGCCGTTCGCCAGCGTCGCCGAGCGCTTCGTGTCGATCGTGACGGCGGGCGGCAAGTCGACGCTGGTCGTCGTCCCGCGCGCCGCCGCGACGATCGAGGACGAGCCGAGCCATGCCGGCGAGCCGTACGGTTCGGTTTCGTTCGATGGCGCGACACCGGAATTCTCGGCCGCCTCCACGGTCAGTGCCGATCGCGCGCTCGAGCTTGCGGCACTCGCCCGTTCGATGCAGATGGCCGGCGCGGCCGACAAGGTGCTGGTGACGGCGACCGAATACTGCAAGCAGCGCGTCCAGTTCGGCCGGCCGATCTCGACCTTCCAGGCGGTCCAGCACATGCTGGCGGAACTTGCGAGTTGCGTGGCCGCGACGATCGCCGCGGCAGAGGCAGCCTCGCGCGATTCCGACGAGGGCGGCCTCACCGATGGCGGCAGCTTCTCGATCGCCGCCGCCAAGACCCAGTGCTCCGACTTCGCGCACCGGATCGCCGCCATCTCCCACCAGTCGATGGGGGCGATGGGCTTCACCCACGAGCACATCCTGCATCACTACACGCGCAGGCTCTGGGTGTGGCGCCGCGACTTCGGCAGCGAAAGCTTCTGGGGCGAGAAGATCGGCCAGTCCTTCGCCCGCGCCGGCAAGGAAGAGCTGTGGCCGGCGCTCGCAGCGAGCCGCTACGCCGCCTAAAAGGCCTGCTGCGCCTCTCGCGGCCGAACCGGTGGCGAAGTGGAATGTCGCTGCTTTGTGATTTCGGTCGACCTTCGTTATATTCAATGAGATATATCGAAGTGTCGTAAAGGAAGATTGCATGCCGGGCATCCGTTGGTCATTCGCGTTGGCATTCGGCGTTGCCGCTTTCCTCGTGACGTCGGGCGGGATCGCGCGGCCGGCGTTCGCGCAGGGCAAGGATGTCGTCGTCCTCGCTGCCGCCAGCCTCAAGAACGCGCTGGACGAGGCCTCTGCCGACTGGGCCAGGAAGACCGGCAAGGCGACCAGGATCTCCTATGCATCGAGCTCGGCGCTGGCCAGGCAGATCGAGGGCGGCATCCCGGCCGACATCTTCATCTCGGCCGACGTGTCGTGGATGGACCATGTCGCCGAGCGCAAGCTCATCAAGCCGGCCAGCCGCTCGGACTATCTCGGCAATCAGATCGTCCTGATCGCGAGCAAGGATTCGAAGACCGATCTCAGGGTCGACAAGGGCTTCAACCTGCGTGGCGCGCTGGGCAATGACGGCCGTCTTGCCATGGGCAGCGTCGAGGCGGTGCCGGCCGGCAAGTACGGCAAGGCGGCGCTGGAATATCTCGGCGTGTGGCCGTCGGTCGCCGACCGCGTGGCGCAGGCCGAGAACGTCCGCATGGCGCTGACGCTGGTCTCGCGCGGCGAGGCGCCACTCGGTATCGTCTACAAGACCGATGCCGCCTCCGATCCGGCCGTGCGCATCGTCGGCGCCTTCCCGGCCGACTCGCACCCGGCGATCATCTACCCGATGGCGCTTCTGTCGACCTCGACCAATCCGGACGCGCAGGCGTTCGCCGACTACCTGAAGACGCCGGCCGCCAGGCCGTTCTTCGAGAAGCAGGGCTTCACCGTATTGAAATAGTGCAGGGTCGACTCCGGCAATTCGCTGTATCCGAAGGGATACAAAGAAGATGGAGAAGGCGAGTCTCGAACAGGCCTCGCGGGTTCCTAAAGCGGTTTGACGGCCGGCGGCGTGAGCAGGCGGGCCAGCGCGCGGATTTCCGGCGAGGAGGCGCCATAGGCGCGGCGCTCCATCTCGCGATAGAGGCGCACGATGTCGTTGCCGGTCTCGGTTACCGATGCACCGCCGCCGCCGCCGCCGCCGGTCTGGGCTGCCACCACCGGATCGCGGAACATCTGGTTCATCTCGTCGACCAGCAACCACGCTTGGCGATAGGACATGGCGAGCGCCCGCCCGGCGGCCGAGATCGAGCCGGTCTCGTTGATCAGCTCGAGCAATCGGACCTTGCCCGGCCCGATCGAGCGTTCGCCGCCGAAATCGATCCGGAGGTGCAAGGAGGTCTTGTCAGACCGCCTGGCCGCTGTCTTGGCTGGTCCGCGTCCCATGCCGGAGAGTATGCGGCGGCGCCGCGCGCAAGGCCAGACGGCTACCGCAGCGCAGCGATCAGCCCATTGGCGACGTCCGCTGCCTGCAGCCGGATATCCGGGATCGCCACGATTTCGGTGTAGCGGCCGCGCGTGGGAGGGCCGAGGACGTAGAGGCGGTCCGATGGTGCGCCGTCCTGTCCGATCAAGGCTTCGTCGACCGCGACGTCGAGGCCCTGGTTGAGCGGATCGGGGCGCAGCTTGCCGTCCTTCACCAGCTGGGCATGCAGCGGCACATGCACGTCTACCTCGTTGCGTGGGCCTCGGCAGTCGAC
>JAKFVZ010000075.1 GCA_021732965.1 Reyranella sp. | reverse complement strand
CGACTGCTGCTGCATTTTGGTCGATCAGAAGCAGCGTACGAGCCGTGAAGGGATCTATGCTGCGGGGGACATCGTCTATGCGCTCTATCAAATCAGCGTCGCGATGGGCCATGCGGCTATTGCCGCCACGACCCTTCACAACGACCTTCGCCGGAAGGATGGCCTGATCATACCCTAGGAACGACGTTCTTGTTTGAAAGCGCCGAAGCTCATCGGCTTTGTCGATGCTGGACATTCGCGCCGGGCTGCCGCTAGACATTTTGGCGTGAGCGAGAGTCTCGCAGTGAAGCTGCTGCAGCGTGTGGCCGGTCTCAAGGCAGCCAGCCGGCTCGTCCGGCACGGAACCTGTCTGGTGGCGCAGCTCGAGGCGGCACCGACAAAACCAAGCCGGAACCGGTGACTCGTCCGGCGCAGGCAGACGACCTGACAGTTTGAGTCCTGCGGTTCTGTCGCGCCTCTTCTGCCGTCGGAGGATCATGCTGTCCGTATGGGGGGATCGTTTAGCGGAAACCTCGGAAGTCATTGCCGCTGAGGCCTAACCCCAAGGCGATCGCTGCGGTGATCGGCTCGTGATCGATCCGACCGGCGCGGTCTGCGTCATGATCGCGAGGAAGCCGTTCGACCTGCGCAAGGGGGCGGAGGGCTTGGCCGCGTTGGTACGCGAGAGCATGGGCGCCGATCCGCCGCTCCTTTCTCGGGCGCAGTCTATGTGTTCCGGGCGAGGCGCCGGATCAAGCTGGTTTACTTCGATGAGATGGGCGTCTGCCTGTTCTCGAAGAGGCTGGAAGAAGGTTCCAATAACCTCCGGCGCGGTCTTATGGGGCAAAAGCGTCAGGAACCGCCCGTCCTGGCCCATGAGATAGGTCAGCGAGCCGTGATCGACGGAGTAGTCGACCGCAGACCTCGCGACCTTGCGCCGATGCACCCGGTAGGCCTTCGAGACGGCTGCGATCTCCGCCTCCGTCCCGGTCAGCCCTAGGAGGCGCGCATGGAAGGCATCGACATAAGGCGCGAGCACGGCCGGCGTATCGTTGGCGGGATCGACCGTGATCAGGATGGGAACGATCGGCTCGGCCTCGGCGCCCAATGAGTTCAGCGCCGTCGCGATGGTCAACAGATCGGCGGGACAGGTGTCCGTGCAACGGCTGAAGCCGAAATAGACCAGCATGAGCCTGCCGCGAAAATCCGCATCGCTGACGCGGCTGCCGGTGTGGTCGAGCAGGCTGAACGCTCCGCCAAACCGGTTCGCCAGCGGATCGCGGGCGGCCGTCGCGCCGGCGGCTTCGACTTTGCCGCCGGAGCTTTTGGAAAGCGGGTCGTGTGCTTGCGACACGCTGCCCGCGATCATGAAGAAGGCGGTCAGCAGGAGCTGGCGCCTAGGGAGGGCAGATATCGGGTCACGCATCGGAAGCAGTTCCGTCTCGTCGAGCTTCTGGGAAGGCGGATGACCGACGCTACCCCCGAGCGCGCTCGCGCGGCGGTCACATCCGCGTCAGAGCCTGTCGGCTGGGAGGCTGACGATCGTGCGGAATCATCGATGGCGACGGCCGCCAGCGGTCGATCACCGCACCCAGAGACGGAACGGAACGTCGGACATACCCGGACAACTGACGAAGTGACAGCCGCTCCTCGGCAAGGACCCCAGAGAAGCTGCACTCCTTCCCATCAAGCTGCAACTTGGCTGAGAACCGCGCGCCCCGCTCGACGCGACTGATGCTGATCTGGCCGAACTTCTCCTCGACCTCGCCTGGCATGCAGGTTGCGGTGTGCTTCATCCGGAACGGCTAGGCGGCCTCGCGCGACCATAGCGAACCTAACCGGACTGGCGCGACGATCGCCGTAACGGCCCACTCGCCGGTACCCGTTTGCCGATGAGTTCCGCCGAGCGTGCCTGCGGAGCGATTGTCAGCGCCGCGATCACGAGGATCATCGTAGTGAATGCGTCCTGCTTGATGTATGGATCCACGCCGTTCGATGCGCCGCTCCGCAACAAGTCGGTCCTCTAAAGGATGGCTCTAGCTGTATATTGTTTTATACCAACGGCCCTCATTCCTGACCGATATGCGCCCATTCGCGCCTCCCGATGATGTGATGGTCCTGGGCTGATCGACGAGGCGGTTCCAGGCATCGCAGGCGGCGTCGATGATGTCGTCGTAGGTGTCGAAGACGCGGTTTGAGAGCCAGTTGGCGCGCAGATACTGCCAGATGTTTTCGACCGGGTTCAGTTCGGGCGAGCGCGAGGGCAGGAAGATCAGCGAGATGTTTTTCGGCACGGCGAGTTTGGCGGTCGTGTGCCAGCCGGCGCGGTCGAGCAGCAGGACGGCATGGGCGCCCTTTGCCACCGTTCTGGCGATCTCGTCGAGATGGGCCTGCATGGCGTGGGTGTCGGCGAAGGGCATGGCGAGCGCCGCGCCGACACCGCGAGCCGGGCAGATCGCGCCGAACAGATAGGCGCTCTCGTAGCGTTGATCGGCAGGCTGTCGCGGCCTGGTCCCGCGCCTGGCCCATTGCCTGACCAGGCCGTTCTTTTGGCCGATGCGGGCTTCGTCCTGGAACCAGAGTTCGATCGGCTTGCGCCTCGGCAGATGGGCGAGATGGGCCTTCAGCGTCGTCGCGAAGCTTTTTTAAAGGCGTCGATCGTGCGCTCGTCCTGAGCCGGATGGTGCGGCCGGGCGCTGATATGGGAGAAGCCGATCTGCTTCAAAATCTTGCCGATCGTGCGCTCGTGATAATCAGCTCCGAAGCGCTCGCGAACGATCTTTTGCAGATCGATGCGCCGCCAGCGCACCACGCCATCGACGCCCGGTCGGGTCCAGTTTCGACGATGGTCGCCAAGGCGTACGCGTCCGGCGTGGGCCGCCTTGCGGGGGGTGATGCAAATCGTTGAGCACTGTGAGTATGGACAGCCATACTGACATTGTCTTGAATCGCCTCGACGTGGTCGATACGGGGCGTCGTCGCCGCTGGAGCGACGGCGAGAAGGAGCGGATCGTGCTGGAGAGCATGGCTGGTCCGCGTCAGATCTCCGCGACGGCGCGGCGGCACGGGATCGCGCGCTCGCAATTGCTGGCCTGGCGGCGTGCGATGCTCGTCGAGCCAAGCGCTGCGCCTTCAGGCTTCATTCCGATGCTGGTGACGCCCGAGACTGACGGGCGCGAAGACGCGCGGATGATGGGCGCTGGTGCGCCGCCGGCCTTGGCGGTTGTCGCGCCGACACCGGGGCGGATCGAGATCGTCCTGCGGTCGGGTCGGAAGATGATCGTCGAGGGCGCCGCCGATATGGACGCCGTCCTGAAGCTCGCGCGGGGCCTTGAGGCTTTTCGGTGATCCCGGTTCCTGTCGG
>JAKFVZ010000071.1 GCA_021732965.1 Reyranella sp. | reverse complement strand
CGTCGCCTGCTCCACCGTGTCGACATGCGGGAAGACGATGCCCTGGGCGCCGGCATCGAGCAGGCGCGCGGCCTGGTAGAACTGGTCCATGCCGACGCGGGCGATCGGCGTCACGCCGGTGGCGAGCGCGGTGATCGACATCTGCCCCGCCAGGTCCTCGCTCAGCGTCGAATGCTCGAGATCGAGGAACATCCATTCGAAGCCCGCGAACTTCGCGATCTCGGCGGCATCGACGCTGCGCCAGCGGTTGACGTTGAAGCTCGCGACCGTGCGGCCGCTCTGCATCGCGGCCTTCATGACGTTCTGGCGGATGGCCATCTTTCGTTTCCTCTTCCGAATTCCGAACCCGAATACCTTACCCCACGACGCAGCGCGCCGGGGGCTACTGGCCGTCGAGGATATAGAAGATGTTCTCGACCGCCTGCACCGCGACGCGCTCCATCGACTGGCGCGTCGAGCCGCCGACATGCGGCGTGAAGATCACGTTCTGCTGCTTCCACAGCGCATGGTCGGCGTCGGGCGGCTCGACGACGAAGGTGTCGAGCGCGGCGCCGGCGAGATGGCCGCTCTCCAGCGCGGCGACCAGCGCCACGTCGTCGACCAACGGGCCGCGCCCGGCATTCACCAGGAACGAGCCCTTCGGCATGCGGGCGAGCGCCGCCGCGTCGATCATGCGGTCGGTCTCCTGGGTGAGCGGGCAATGCAGCGTGACGATCTCGGCCCAGCCTAGAAGCTCGTCGAAGGCGTGGAAGCGGCCGACGCCCTCGGGGATCGCGTCGGGGGCGAGGTAGGGATCGTAGATGCGGATGTCGAGATCGAACGGCCGGCAGAGCGCGACCAGCGAGGAGCCGACGGCGCCACAGCCGACGATGCCGAGCTTCGAACCGGACAGCTCGCGGCCCATGAAGGCCGACTGCGCCCAGTTGCCCTGGCGCAGCGCGGTGTCGAGCGGCCGGACGTAGCGCAGCAGCGAGATGGTCATGGCGAGCGCCAGCTCGGCGACCGAGCGGGCGTTGGCGCCGTGCGCGCGCAGCACGGCGATGCCACGCGCCTTGGCGGCCGCGACGTCGATATTGTCGTAGCCGACGCCGTGCTTGGAGACGACCTTGAGGTCGGGCGCGGCATCGTAGACGGCGGGCGTGATCTTCGTCGAGCGCGCCAGGATCGCATGCGTCGGCGCCTCGGACACGGCGGCGATCATCTCGGCCTCGGAGGCGTGCGTGGGCAGCGTCCGCACCTCGGCCCCCCGCTCCTCGAGCAACGCCAGCGCCGCCGGCGCCAGCACGTCAGAATTCACGATGATCCGCGGCCCGTTTTTCATTGAGCGTACCCCTCCCGATGCTAAAGACAGGGGGTGCTCTTTAGCGGGATTGGGGCGATGGGGCGAGAGGGTCAGTGACGGCAGAAAACAGAGAAAGATTGCTCATCGGTCACCGCAGAAGTTCTCAAAAATGGAATCGACTATTGACTGACAATCTATAGGACCATGGAAAGCGGAAAGTGAAGGGCACCGATCGTCGATGTAAAGAGGAGAAGCGCGCCGAGTGTTTGTGAGATGATCTTTAGACCTGTTGCACAGCGAACTATCTGAAAGTAACAATTGCAACCGGGGGAAGAACTTTGATGCCGACTGATGAAAAGCTGAAGCCCATAAAAGGGCATTGTCCGGACTGCGGTTCCGGGAAGTGGGCCGATCCTGTTGGCCATTACAATGAATATGAACGCGACGACCAAAACGACATTTGGGCATCAACAGATCATCGAATCCTAAAGTGTCGCGGATGCGACAAGGTCTATCATCAAACCGACTTCATATTTTCCGAAGATATAGACTACCAGCGCGATCCTAGTACGGGGGAGGAGGTAGCCGACTACATCCATACGATTCACTATTGGCCTGCACCAATCAAGCAAGTGAGGCCCAAATGGCTTAATAGGGTGCCCACTGTTGATATGGATCTCTATAAGCTGCTTAACGAAGTATATTCAGCTTTGGACGTTGATCTAGCAGTACTTGCAGCAATCGGTATTCGCACCACGTTTGATCGTGGGTCCGAATTGCTCGGAGTCGATCCCTCCCTTCCCTTTAGCAAGAAGCTAGACGAGCTAGTCAAACTAGGTGCTACCGGCGCTACCGAACGAGATGCTTTGTCGGTAATGACGGATGCGGGGAGCGCTTCCGCGCATCGTGGTTGGCGGCCAACGCCAGAGCAACTCGATACGATGATGCAAATTATCGAGGCGTTCGTTCACAGGAATTTTATCCTTAGGACCGATGTGACTGCTCTGAAAAATGCCGTGCCCGCAAAGCTTTCCAAGAAAGCGCCACACACCTAGAGATTGTTATTGGAAGCGAGCAGCATGAAACGAGCTACTCCCCCTCCAGAAACCCGTCCTTGATCATCTGCGCGGCCGCGGCGTGTTCCTTCTCCAGGAGGGCGTCGTACTGGTCGGGGTCTTCTTGCGGGCCCAGTGCCGAAGCCGCGCAGCTTGGCCTGGACCTCGGGATCGTCGAGCAATTTCTGCAGCACGTCGCCCAGCACCTTGACCGTCGCGGGCGGCGTCCTGGCGGGCTCGATCAGGCCCGAGCCGGTGACGACCTCGAAGCCCTTCAGGCCGAACTCGTCAGGCGTCGGCGTGTCGGGCAGGTCGAGAGGTGCGGCAGCACCAGTCGCCGTGTCACAAAAGTGGCAACGGGCCGATGGTGCGGCCGACCTTCTACGGGCAAAGATCGAGCAATCGCTGCCAGAAGAGAGGGAGGAGCACGAGCGGTATCCAGACGACGGGTAGAAGTCGCAATGCGATCAGCATGATACCCATGATCTGCGCAGCAACCAGCCAGGGAAAGGCAATCCGGAAGGTCGCCATGGTCACGGTGTGACCCAGCGCCTGGAGGCAGTAGGTGCCCTTGTCGATGGAGTCGGGCGGCACTAGGTCGAGCGTAGTAACTTGCGCGAGGAAGATCGCCCACGAGGCAATGAACGCGATTGCCAGCCGGATCAGGACGGACGGGCGGTCCAACCAGACGACGAGGCGGCGGTACGCTTCGATCAATGGCCTGCCTCGCGCGGCCGGGGCTCGGCGTCGGCTCGCCCGTCATATGTGACCGGGCGTTGTGAAAGCGCCCCCTGATACTTGTCGAGAGCGGCAAGTACGTAGGGCCGCAGTTCCCGACGCCTCTTTGGCTTGTAATAGAAATACGACACGAACGGAAAAGTGAGCCAGATCCACCAATGCGAGATGGAAAGCCTCACCATGACAAAGCTGAGTGCAATCGCAGCGATTATCAACGCTAACGAGCCGTGCGGCAGCCGGCCCCGCTGGAGATCGAGGGCAAATTGCAGA
>JAKFVZ010000792.1 GCA_021732965.1 Reyranella sp. | reverse complement strand
TCATGTCCGTCATGTCAGTCCACTATGAAAAGTTTGGCGCCCGTGGCCGTGCTCGAACGGTGGCCAAGCGTGTTGTCTGCGACCTGGTAGCTCTGCCCCTGCTTCAACTCGACTGTCTTGCCGTCAGCCAGCTCGGTCGACAACTCGCCCTCGAGTACCAGCAGAATGTGGCCCTTCTGGCACCAGTGATCGGCGAGATAACCCGGCGTGTATTCCACCATCCGCACACGGATGTTGTTGAAGGTTCTTGTGCGCCAGAAGGCCTTGCCGGTTTCACCCGGATGCTCCGTGCGCTCGACGCTCTCCCAGTCGGTCTTGCCGAAGGGTATCTCAAACATCAACATTGCTTCGCTCTATCGCATTGACCGTCAGCAACGGATAGACGAAAAAGGCAACATGATCACTGCAAAAACGGCATTGCGCCGCCAGAACAAGGCCCAGCGGATCGAGCGTGTGGGCAAGCTGGCCCGCGGCAAGTTCGTGAGCCCCGACAAGGTGCCCGAAATCCTCCGGCGCATCATCGAGCCCGGCGACATCCTCTGCCTCGAAGGCGACAACCAGAAGCAGGCGGACTTCCTCGCAAACCAGCTCGCGACGCTGGAAAATAAGGACCTGCGCGACATCCATCTCGTGATGTCCTGCATCACGCTGCCGGCCCATATCGAGCTCTTCAAGAAGGGCATGATCAAGCAGGTCGATTTCTGCTACGCCGGCCCGCAGGGAGGCGCCGTCGCCGACCTGGTCAAGGCGAAGAAATTCCCGGTCGGCGCCATCCACACCTACAACGAACTCTATGCGCGCTACTACATCGACCTGACGCCGAGGGTCGCGCTGATCGCCGCCGCGCAGGCCGATCGCAAGGGCAACCTCTTCCTCGCCGCCAATACCGAGGAGACGCCCGCGATCGTCGAGCCGACGGCCTTCTCCGACGGCATCGTGTTCGCCCAGGTCAACGAGATCGTCGACAAGCTGCCCCGCATCGACATCCCCGCCGACCAGGTCGATCTCGTGGTCCAGGCCCCCTATCCGATGCACCTGCAGGCGCTGTTCACGCGCGATCCCGCCGCCATCACCGATGTGCAGGTGCTGATGGCGATGGTCGCGCTGCGCGGCATCTACGAGAAGTACGAGGTGCAGTCGCTGAACCACGGCGTCGGCTTCAACACCGCGGCGATCGAGCTGCTGCTGCCGACCTACGGCGAGCGCCTCGGCCTCAAGGGCAAGATCTGCAAGTACTGGATGGTCAATCCCCTGCCGACCCTGATCCCGGCCATCGAGTCGGGCTGGGTCGAGAGCGTCTTCGCCGTCGGCGGCGAAGTCGGCATGGAGCGCTACACCGCTGCCCGCTCGGACGTGTTCTTCACCGGGCGAGACGGCAGCTTCCACTCCAACCGCGCCATGGGCCAGCTCGCCGGCCACTACGCGATCGACATGTTCATCGGCGCGTCGCTGCAGATCGACATCAACGGCAACTCCTCGACCGTTTCCAAGAATCGCATCACCGGCTTCGGCGGCGCGCCCAACATGGGCTGCCAGCCCACCGGCCGCCGACATCCGACGAAGGCGTGGCTCAAGGCCGGCGCGGAAGCCAATCCCGGCCCCGGCTCGCCGCCCGGCCGCAAGCTCGTCGTCCAGATGGTCGAGACTTTCCAGGCCGGCCGCGTGCCGACCTTCGTCGAGGAACTCGACGCGACGGACCCGAGCATTCGCAAGGCGCTGCACGGCGTCACGCCGGTGATGATCTACGGCGACGACGTCACCCATGTCGTTACCGAGGAAGGCATCGCCAACCTCGCGGCCTGCCGCTCCATCGCCGAGCGCCAGGCGGCAATTCGCGCCGTCGCCGGCTACACGCCGGTCGGCCTGAAGCGCAAGAAGCGCGAGACCGAGGACCTTCGGGCCCGCGGCATCGTCCAGTTGCCCGAGGATGTCGGTGTCCGCCCGTCCGAGGCAAGCCGCAGCCTTCTGGCCACGCAGGACATCAAGGGACTCGTCCGGTGGTCCAACGGCCTCTACGACCCGCCCTCGCAATTCGTCGACTGGTAGGACCCGTCACCATGGAAAAGTTCGCGAAGGCTTTCCCGTCAAAGCCGTTGCCCTCGAAGACGGCCAAGCCGTGGGCGCTTGCCGGCGTGGTGGGCTCCGGCAATCTGGAAGTGCTGGTCGAGCGCGGCGGCCGGCCCACGGACACGATGCAGTGCCACGTCGAGACCTCGATCCCGGGCTACAAGGCGTCGTGGCTCGCCGCCCTCGCCGATTTCGCCCACCATTATCCTGCGGGCGGCACCAAGGTCACGATCAACGATCAGGGCGCTCCGCCCGTGCTCGTCAATCTCCGCCTGCGCCAAGCCTACGACCATCTGACCAAGGGCGACAAATGAGCGGCGTACTTTTCCACGAACAGACCGCGCGCCAGCGTATTGCGAGCCTCGCCGATGCAGGCTCCTTCGTCGAGCTGCTGCCGCCGCCGGAACGTATCACCAGCCCCTATCTCGCCCAGCTCGGCATCCCGGTGTCGTTCGACGACGGCATCGTGATCGGGCACGCGAAGATCGGCGGCAAGAAGATCTACCTGGCGGCCCAGGTCGGCCAGTTCGTCGGCGGGGCCGTCGGCGAGATCCACGGCGCCAAGCTCACGGGCCTGTTCAAGGCCGCGGCACGCGACAAGGTGCCCTGTGTGCTCATCATCGAGAGCGGCGGCGTGCGCCTGCACGAAGGCTCGTCCGGCGAGATCGCCATTGCCGAAACGATGCGCGCCATCTTCGAATGCCGCGCGCTGAAGGTCCCGACCATCGCGGTCATCGCCACCGACATCGGCGCTTACGGCGGCATCGGCATCTTGTCGACCTGCTGCGACTACCGGATCATGACCGAGCACGGACGCTTGGGCATCTCGGGTCCGATCGTCATCGAGAAGTGGATGGGCAAGAAAGCCTACGACTCGGCCAACCGCGCGCTGGTCTGGAAGACCAGCGGCGGCAAGACCAAGTATCTCCTGGGCGATGCCGACGCACTCGCACACGACTCGCCCGAAGCCGTGCGCGACGCCATCGCCAGGCTGCTGACCAAGTCGAGCGCGGTCAGCCTCGCCTCCGTGAAGGCGCGCCAGAAGGACCTGGAGAAGCGGCTGAAGAAGTTCGGCACGACCGACGATCCCGATGCCGTCTGGAAAGGCATGGGCGTGCGCGACATCGGGGCTGCGTCGCTGGCCTCCGGGCCGGAATTCGCCGCTCTCGCAAAGCGTGGGAAGTAACCGGCCATGAAGAAGACCACTCCCAAGAAGCCGTCTGCCCGCGCCGTCCTGGCGCGCCTGTTCGGCGCTTCCTCCAAGGGCATTGCGATCGAGAAGTCGGTGCT
>JAKFVZ010000130.1 GCA_021732965.1 Reyranella sp. | reverse complement strand
TCAGGATGGCGTTCTTGGCCGCGAGACCGACCAGCACCACCAGCCCGATCTCGACCAGGACATTGCGGTCGAGGCCGCGGATGTTCACGCCGATCATGGCCGCCAGGATGCACATCGGCACGATCAGGATGACGGCCAGCGGCAGCAGCCAGCTCTCGTAGAGCGCCGCCAGCAGCAGGAAGACGAACAGCACCGCGAGGCCGAAGGCCAGGATCGCGGTGTTGCCGGCCAGCTTCTCCTGCAGCGCGATCTCGGTCCATTCGAAGCCGAAACCCGACGGCAGCACCTTCTCCGCCAGCGCCTCCATCGTGGCGATGCCCTGCCCCGAGGAGTAGCCGCGCTGCAGCGCGACCTGGACCTCGGCCGCCGGATAGAGGTTGTAGCGCGCCACGCGATAGGGGCCGGTGATGTCCTCGAAGGTCGCGACGGCGCCGATCGGCACCATTTCGCCCGAGACACTGCGCGTCTTGAGGTTCTCGACGTCGCGCAGGGTGAGGCGATAGGGATCGTCGGCCTGCACGGTGACCCGGTAGGTGCGGCCGAGGATGTTGAAGTCGTTGACGTAGGCCGAGCCCATGTAGGCCGACAGCGTCTCGAAAACGCGCGCGATCGGCACGCCCAGTTGCTCGGCCTTGGTCCGGTCGATGTCGGCGAAGATCTGCGGCGTGCGCGTATTGTAGAGCGTGAAGGCCTGCGTCAGGCCCGGCGCCTGTCCGGCCGCGCCGGCGAGCGCCCAGGTGGCGCCCTCCAGCGCCGTCAGCCCACGCGCGGCGCGGTCCTGCACGTAGCCCTTGAGGCCGCCGCCGGTGCCGATGCCCGGCACGGAAGGCGGCTCGAGGACGAACACGAAGGCCTCGCGCAACGCGAACATCTGCCCGCGCAGGTCGGCCAGGATCATGTCCTTGGTAATGCCCGGCCGTTCCTTGAAGGGTTTCAGGGTCACGAAGATCACGCCCGTGTTCGGCGCGTTGGTGAAGGTCGCGCCGTCGAAGCCGACGAACGAGACGGCGTTCGCGACACCCGGGCGCGAGGTGATGATCTCGCTCGCCTTGCGCACCAGCGCGTCCGACCGTTCGAGCGTCGAGCCGGCGGGAAGCTGCATCGCCGCGATCAGGTAGGAGCGGTCGAGCTGCGGCACCAGCCCGGTCGGGGTCGAGGCGAGGCGGTTCTGGGTGAGCGCCAGCAGGCCGGCGTAGATCACTAGCATGATGAAGCTCATGCGGATCAGCCGCGCCGTCATGCGGCCGTAGAAGTTCGACAGCGCGTCGAAGCCGCGGTTGAACCAGCGGAAGAACCAGAGGACTGGCCAGGCCAGCCGATCCATCAGGCCAGGCCTCGCCTTCTCCACATGCGACAGGGCGTGCGACTTCAGCAGCAGCGCCGCCATCGCGGGCGAGAGCGTCAGCGACACGAAGGCCGAGATCGCGGTCGAGGCGGCGATGGTGATGGCGAACTGTTTGTAGAAGGTGCCCTGCAGGCCGGTGATGAAGGCGGTCGGCAGGAACACCGCGATCAGGACCAGCGAGATCGCGATCAGTGCGCCGCCGACCTCGTCCATCGTCTTGTGCGCCGCCTCCTTGGGCGACATGCCCTCCGACAGGTAGCGTTCGATATTCTCGACCACGACGATGGCGTCGTCGACCACGATGCCGATCGCCAGCACCAGGCCGAACAGCGACAGCGTGTTGAAGGAGATGCCCACCGCCGCCATCACGGCGAACGACCCGATCAGCGAGACCGGGATGGCGAGGATCGGGATGATCGCCGCGCGCCAGGTCTGCAGGAACAGGATCACGACGATGACGACGAGGATCACGGCCTCGAACAGCGTGGTGATGACGGCGTCGACGGAGGCCTGGATGAAGGTCGTGGGATTGTAGACGATCGTGTAGTCGAGGCCGGACGGGAAGCTCTTCTTCAGCCGCTCCATCTCCGCGATGATGGCGTCCGAGGTGGAGAGCGCGTTGGATCCGGGCCGCTGGAAGATGCCGAGTGCGGTGGCCGTCTTGTTGTCGAGGTAGGCGTTCAGCGTGTAGTCCTGCGCGCCCAGCTCGACGCGGGCGATGTCGCGGAGGCGGGTCACCGATCCGTCGGGCTCGGCGCGGATCACGATGTTCTCGAACTGGTCGGGCGAGCTCAGCCGCCCCAGCGTGCGCACCGACAGGGTGAACCCGCCCGGCGACACGGCCGGCGCCTGGTTGACCGCGCCGGCGGCGACCTGGAGATTCGCCGCCCGCAGCGCCAGCACGACCTCGCCGGCCGTCAGGTTGCGCGCGGCCACGCGGGCCGGGTCGAGCCAGATGCGCATCGAGTAGTCGCGGCCGCCGAACACCAGCACGTTGCCGACGCCGTCGACGCGGGTCAGCACGTCCTTCACGTAGAGCGTGGCGTAGTTGGAGATGTACTGCTGGTCGCGGCTGCCGTCCGGCGAGACCATGTGTACGACCATCATCAGGTCGGGCGAGGCCTTGCGGACCACGATGCCGAGGCGCTGCACGTCCTCGGGCAGGCGCGGCTGGGCGACCGCGACGCGGTTCTGCACCAGCACCTGCGCCTGGTCGATGTCGACGCCGGGCTTGAACACGACGTTGATCGACAGGCGGCCGTCTCCGGTCGACTGCGACTGGATGTAGAGCATGTCGTCGACGCCGTTGACCTCGAGCTCGATCGGCGTGGCGACCGTCTCGGCGATCACCTCGGCGGACGCGCCGGGATAGGTCGCGGTGATGTTGACGGTCGGCGGCGCGATCTCGGGATATTCCGCCACGGGAAGCCCGCGCTGGGCGATGAAGCCCACGATCACGATGATGACCGAAAGGACCGACGCGAAGATCGGCCGGTCGATGAAGAAATGGGAAAAACGCATGACGGGCCCTTACCCGGCCTTCGCGGTGATCTCGGCCTTCTGGGGCACGACCTTGGCCCCCGGTCGGACCATGGGATTGGCGAGGCCGTCGAGCACCACCTTGTCGGTGGGCGCGAGGCCGGAGCGGATCACGCGCAGGCCGTCGACCAGCGTGCCCAGGGTCACCGGCTTGGCCTGGACGACGTCACCCGGGCCGACGACGAACACGATCTTGCGCGCCTGGTCGGAGATGATGGCCGAGTCGGGAATCAGCAGCGCGTCGTACTCGCCGCCGAACAGCTGCAGGCGGCCGAAGATGCCGGGGGTCAGGAGCTGGTCCTTGTTGTCGACCAGGGCACGCACGCGGATCGTGCCCGAGCGGGCGGTCATCGCGTTGTCGACGAAGTCGACCTTGCCGGTGCGCTTCCACTTTGTCTCGTCGGAAAGCCGGATGCGGACGGGATTGGCGCCGTCGCGCGAGGAGGCGAGCGCCCCCGACAGGATCAGGCGGCT
>JAKFVZ010000714.1 GCA_021732965.1 Reyranella sp. | reverse complement strand
CTCGTCGGACCAGACTACGAGCGCGCGCCGCCGGCCAGCCCGGTTGCGCCGGCATACAAGGAAGCCGAGCTTCCGACCGGCGCGGCATCGGTGTTCCGTCCGGCCCAGCCTGCCGACGACGCCGATCGCGGCCAGTGGTGGCGGGTCTACGGCGATCCGACGCTCGACAGTCTCGTGTCGCAGATCGACGTGTCGAACCAGAACCTCAAGATCTTCGAGGCAAACTATCGCCGGGCGCGCGCGATCATCCGGCAGGACCAGTCGGCGCTCTATCCCAGCCTCTCGGGCACCGGCTCCGCGCAGCAGACCGGAACGGGCGGCCTGCGCGGCACCACGGCGGCCGGCGGCACGTCGACGATCACGCGCTACGATTCGACTATCGGCCAGTACTCGACCGGCTTCACTCTCAACTGGGAACTCGACCTGTGGGGCACGCTGCGCCGCCAGGTCGAGAGCGATTCGGCATCGGCACAGGCCAGCGACGCCGATCTCGCCAATGCGCGCCTGTCGGCCCAGACCGATCTCGTGACGAACTACGCGTCGCTGCGCATCTCCGACGACCGCAAGCGCCTCTACGAGGCCACCGTCGCGGCCTACCTGCGCTCGATGCAGATCGCGCAGAACCAGGTCGATGCCGGCATCGTCTCGCGCGTCGATCTCGTGCAGGCGCAGACGCAGTACGAACAGACGCGTGCGCAGCTGGTGAACGAAAGCATCAACCGGGCGCTGCTCGAACATGCGATCGCGCTTCTGGTCGGCAAGGCGCCGTCCGAGGTGAGCATCGAGCCAGCGCCCACGCGCCTCACGATCCCCACGGTCGATTCCGGCGTGCCGTCGACCCTGCTGGAGCGGCGGCCGGACATCTCTTCCGCCGAGCGCCAGATGGCGGCGGCCAACGCCCAGATCGGCGTGGCCAAGGGCGCCTTCTATCCGCAGATCTCGCTGGGCGCGACCATCGGCTTCCTGAGCGGTGGCCTGGGCTCGCTGCTGCAGCTCGGCACGGCGGCTTGGTCGGTCGGACCGCAGATCGCCGGCACGCTGGTTGATGGTGGTGCGATGGCGGCCCAGGTACAGGGCGCGCGCGCCGGTTATGACGCCACCGTCGCGACCTATCGCCAGACCGTCCTGACCGCTTTCCAGCAGGTCGAGGACGCGCTGGCGCAGCAGCGCATCCTCGTGGCGCAGGAGCGGGTGCAGCGCGCTGCCGTCGCTGCCGCGCGCGAGGCGGAGCGGCTCTCGCTCAACCAGTATCGCGTCGGCACCGTGCCCTACACGACCGTGGTGCAGACGCAGGCGTCGGCGCTGTCGGCCGAACAGGCTCTGCTCACCGTCCGTCTCAACCGGCTCATCGCCAGCGCCAGCCTGGTGAAGGCGCTGGGCGGCGGCTGGCGCCAGGAAGACCTGCCGCCGCCGGTGCCGATCGGCGGCCTCAAGCAGGCCAATCCCGCCCCGCCGGCTTTTCCGCCACCGGGACGATAGGCGGCTTCCGGGTACCCCTTTCGGGGACTCGACAAGGCGCGGACAGAAGGATTTTCTTCTCCCGTCGCGGCCTGCAGGCCGGACCTGTCGTCCAATAGTCGGGCGTCGGTAGCCATTCCCTTTGACTGTGACGCTTGCTGCCACGAGGTTGGCCGCTCGTTGCAACCGCGAGGCCGATCATGACCAATTCCCGCCATCCCGAGACCCTGTCGCTGCACGCCGGCTGGCGCGCCGATCCCACGACCGGTTCGGTCGCGGTGCCGATCCACCAGACGACCTCGTACCAGTTTCGCGATACCGAGCACGCCTCGAACCTGTTCGCGCTGAAGGAACTCGGCAACATCTACACACGCATCGGCAATCCGACCGTCGACGTGCTGGAGCAGCGCATCGCCGCCCTCGAAGGTGGTGCCGCGGCGCTGGCCGTCAGCTCGGGGCAGGCGGCATCCGCCTTCGCGATCCAGAACCTCGCCAAGGCTGGCGACAATGTCGTGAGCTCGACCGATCTCTACGGCGGCACCTGGAACCTGTTCGCCCACACGCTGAAGGACCAGGGGGTCGAAGTGCGCTTCGTCGATCCGTCCGATCCGCAGGCCTTCGCCCGCGCCACCGACGATCGCACCCGCGCCTACTATGCCGAGACGCTGCCCAACCCGAAGCTCGCCGTGTTTCCGATCAAGGAAGTTGCCGATATCGGCCGGCCGCTCGGCATTCCGCTGATCGTCGACAACACCGCCGCGCCGATTCTGACGCGGCCGATCGACCATGGCGCGGCGGTCGTCGTCTATTCCGGCACCAAGTATCTCGGCGGCCACGGCACCTCGATCGCCGGTCTGATCGTCGACGGCGGCAACTTCGACTGGGGCGCGCATCCGAAGCGCCAGCCGGCGCTGAATACGCCGGACCCCAGCTATCATGGCGCGGTCTGGGTCGAGGCGGTGAAGCCGATCGGACCGGTGGCCTACATCATCAAGGCGCGCACCACCCTGCTGCGCGATCTCGGCTCGGCGCTGTCGCCGTTCAACGCCTTCATGATCCTGCAGGGCATCGAGACGGTGGCGCTGCGCATGGAACGCCATGTGAAGAACGCGCAGGCCGTCGCCGATTTCCTGGCCAAGCGGCCGGAAGTCGCGAAGGTCATCCATCCGTCGCAGCAGAAGGGCGAGACGCGCCGCAGGGCCGATGCCTATCTCAAGGGCGGCTATGGCGGGCTTGTCGGGTTCGAACTGGCGGCGGGCCGCGAGGCCGGGCGCCGATTCATCGATTCGCTGAAGCTGCTCTATCACGTCGCCAATATCGGCGATTCCCGCAGCCTCGCGATCCATCCCGCCTCGACGACGCATTCGCAGCTCACCGCCGAGGAGCAGCTCGCGACGGGCGTGTCGGACGGCTATGTGCGCCTGTCGATCGGCATCGAGCATATCGACGACATTCTCGCCGATCTCTCGCAGGCGCTCGATGCGGCCGGCAAGCTGAAGAGCGCGGCTTAGCTCAAGGCTTCCACTCGGCGACGTGCGCGGCCCGATCGGGCCGCGCCGGGACCGGGGCGGTCGAGGGAGCGGGCGTGCCGGCGGTGAGGAAGCCGACGAGGCGCGACGGCGCCTCGAAACCCAGCAGCCGGTTCACGGTGGCGTCGTAGGCGTTCGGCCCCGTCACCCACATGCCGCCATAGCCCAGCATGTGCAGTGCGCTCAGCATGTTCATGGCGGCAGCGCCGGCGGCGAGGAGTTGCTCGATCTCGGGAATGTTGCCCGGCTTGATGATGGCGCCGACCGCGATCACCATCGGCGTGCGACGGACCCAGGCGCGATAGCGCTCTGCGAGCGCGGCGGCGTTGACCGGATCGCGAACCGCGGCGGCTTCGGCCAGCTTCTCGCCATAGGCG
>JAKFVZ010000029.1 GCA_021732965.1 Reyranella sp. | reverse complement strand
GGTCGAAGCGGTCGTCCGACTACAGGAAACGCTACCAGGCACTCTCGGAGGTCCGGATCTTGCCGCGCAGCGTGCCGTCGCCAAAGGCCTCGTTCCCGACGAAGCTGATGCGCTTCACGCCGGTGACGTCGCCCTCGTTGATCTCGAAGACCAGGTCGACGCGGCCCTGCTCCAGGTTGATGATCTTGGGCTCGACGGAGGCATTGTAGCGGCCGCTGCGCCGGTAGATCGTCAGGATCCGGTCGACGTCGGCCTGCACGCGCGCGCGGGTATAGACCTGACGAGGCTTCGACTGCACTTCGTCGCGCAGCTTGTCGTCCTCGATCTTGCTGTTCCCCTCGAACGCGACGCGATTGATGATGGGATTCTCGGTCACCTTCACAACGAGGGTGGACCCCTGCATCTCGATCACGACGTCCGAGAACAGCCCGGTCGCGAACAGCGCCTTCAGCGAGCGGTCGGCCGCGGCCGCGTCGAAAGGCTCGCCGACCTTGAGCTGCAGATAGGAGCGGATGGTTTCCGGCTCCGCGCGGACATTTCCCTGGATCTGAATTCCGGCAATCGTACCGCCGGCCGCAGCACCACGTTGGGCGTGTGCCGGCGCGCTCAAGGCCAGGAATGCTACAATGGCCAGTACGGCCCAACGAAAGATCAAACTCACCCCCGGCGCCAATCAGACCTGCCGATGGTCAAAAACGTGAACGCAGCTTTCTAGACCGGCAAGGGGGACTAAGCCACCCCTTTTGTCCCCCGTTCCGAAGCCGCGTTGACGCCTCAACTCAGCGCAACAAAAGCCTGATGTCATTGAAAGTTGCGATCAGCGCCATGCCGATCACAAGTGCGAATCCGAGCTTCAGTCCCACCTCCTGTGCACGAAGGCTCAGCGGCTTTCCGCGCACGGCTTCATAGGCATACATGGCGAGATGGCCGCCATCGAGCATGGGCACCGGCAGCAGATTGAAGATGCCGAGCACCACGGACAAGGCGATGACGAGATTGAGAATGCCCGCCCAGCCGGCGTAGGACGCCTCGCCCGCCGCCTTGGCGATGCGAATCGGCCCACCCAGTTCATCCACAGGCCGCGTCGCGGTCAGGATCTGTCCCATGGACGTATAGAACATCGAGGTCATGCCCCACACGGCACGCACGCCGGCTCCCATGGCGCCGATCACGCCATGCTGGCGCAACTCGGTCACCGCCGCGGGACGCACGCGGAGGCGCCCGACAATCTGCTCCTTGCCGGCGCAATCGACAGTCTTGTCGACGATGGGCGTGATGGTCGTCTCGCCGTAGCGCCCGTCGCGCTCGTACTTGACCTGCACGGGCTGGCCGCCGCTCTTGCCGATCAGCTCGGGGATGCGGGAGAAATAATCGACGGGCTTGCCGTCGATCGCCACCAGAAGGTCACCGACCTTGAGTCCCGCGGCCTCGGCCGGGCTGTTCGCGGTGAAGCCACCGACGACGGGGCGGATGAACTGGTCGATCCCGAGGTCGCCGTAGCGCAGCGTGTTGTTGTAACGGTCGGTCCGCTCGCAATACTGCGGCTGGATCTCGCCCCGGAGCAGCTGGCTGCCGCGGCGGTATTCGACCGGCATCGGCTTGGCCCAGTAGAGGAACTGGGCCTCCTGGATGTCCTCGTAACGGTCGATGCGCTTGTCCGCGAGGCGGACGATCTCGTCACCCGTGCGCAGCCCTGCCCTGGCCGCGGGGCCGTCGACCTGGACCGCAACCGTCGTGGGCGTATAGGGCTCGCCCGCGAAGAAGAACACGCCCGTCAGCAGCAGGAACGCGAAAAGGAGGTTGGCCATGGGCCCGCCCAGCACGACCGCGGCGCGCGCATAGAGCGGCTGGCTGAAGAAGGCGCGCTTGCGCTCGCTCGCAGAAAGCGGCTCGCCGCTCGGCGTGGCGCTCGTGGCGTCGTTGTCGCCCAGGAACTTGACGTAGCCGCCCAGCGGGATGATCGAGATCTTCCAGCGCGTGCCGTTGCGGTCGGTCCAGCCGAAGATTTCGGGACCGAATCCGATCGAGAAGACTTCGGCATGGATGCCGAAACGGCGCCCGACCCAGTAGTGGCCGTACTCGTGAACGAACACCAGGAGCGTCAGGACCAGGACGAAGTACGGCAGGTATGTCGTAAACAGGCTGACGATGCTTTGCATGCCCTACTCGACCATTTAACTCGTTTTACTTCAATAACTTAGGGCTTTGGCCCGGCAGAAATCCTCAGCTCGCCTGCGCGCTTCCAGGTCGGCCGCCTGAATTTGCTGGAGAGCGTCCACCGTACTCGAAAGTCCGTTCCAGCCCGCCATCACATCCTCGACGATCCGCGCGATGTCGAGGAAGCGGATCCGGCGGGCCAGGAATGCCGCCACCGCCGCCTCGTTCGCCGCGTTCAAAACAATGGGCGCATAGCCGCCCGTCACCAGAGCCTCGCGCGCCAACCGTAAGGACGGAAAGCGGCCGGAATCGGGCCGCTCGAAGGTGAGCGCCGGAATGCTCATGAAATCGATCTTGGCCGATGGGCCGTCGATGCGCGAGGGCCAACCCAGTGCATGGCTGATGGGGATACGCATGTCGGCCGTCCCCAACTGGGCCAGCACGGAGCCATCTCTATAGGACACCATCGAATGGATGACCGATTGCGGATGCACCACGATGTCGACCTGGTTCTCCGGCAGGCCGAACAGGAGCTGGGCTTCGATCAGCTCGAGCCCCTTGTTCATCATCGTCGCCGAATCGATCGAAATCTTGTCGCCCATGTCCCAGTTGGGATGTGCCAGCGCCTGCTCGGGCGTGACGTCGGCCATGTCGGCCAGCGACCAGTTGCGGAACGGTCCGCCCGAAGCGGTCAGGATCAGCCGGTCGACCGCATGACGCTGGTTGGGCTCGAAGACCTGGAAGATCGCGTTGTGCTCGGAATCCACCGGCAGGAGGACGCCGCCCGAGTGCTCGATGGCGTCGAGTAGCAGACGCCCTGCACAGACCAGCGCTTCCTTGTTGGCCAGGGCCACCATCGCGCCGCGGCGGGCCGCGACCAGGGTCGGTGCTAGGCCCGCGAAGCCGACCACGGCCGCCATCACCCATTCGGCCGGCCGCGAAGCCGCCTCGACCACGGCATCGGGACCGGCGGCGACCTAGACCGCGGTGCCGGCGAGCGCTTCCTTGAGCGCGCGGTAGCGCTCGGGATCGGCCACGACGGCCAGACGCGCCCGCAGCCGCCTCGCCTGCTCGGCCAGCAGTTCGACCGAGCTGTTGGCGACCAGCGCTTCGACCCGGTAGCGTGCGGGATCCCGCTCGATCAGGTCGACCGTGCTCTGCCCCACCGAGCCGGTCGAACCGAGAATGGTGATCCCCCAAGGGTGTTCGG
>JAKFVZ010000175.1 GCA_021732965.1 Reyranella sp. | reverse complement strand
GCGCCGGGCGGGATGTCGAGGCCCTTGGCCAGTTCGCGCATGCGCATGACGCTGCCGTCCATCTGCATCTCGTGGATCTCGACCTTGTCGGACACGGTGCTGCGGGCGGAGACCAGCCTGTCAGCCGTCGTGCCCTTGTTGGTGATGGTCATGAAACCGCCGCCGGTGCGGGCGGTCGGGGCGGTGGCGCGCGTCCACGGCGTGGTGATCTCGAGCGAGCCCAGCTTGTAGTCCTGGGCGGCAACGGGGAGCGCGATCAGAGAGACGGCAGCGGTGAGGAAAAGGCGACGGGCAAACATTGAACGGACTCCTGATGAATGAGTTGGGGGATCAGCGATTCTTCTGGGCGTCGAGCCAGGCACGAACCTCGGCAAGATCGGCGACACCGGTGAGCACCGTCTCCTTGCCGTCGCGGTCGATCAGCAGGGTGCGCGGCAGCTCGCCGGCCCAGGCCGGATCGATCTCGTAGCGCAGCCGCTCGTTGAAGCGGTCCGTGAAGGCCCAGTTCTCCACTCGGGCGAGATCGGCGCGGGCCAGTATGTCGGTCACGCGGGCGGGATCCTGCGGCACCGGATCGGCCGCGACCATAACCAGTTTCATGTCGGGCCGCTCGGCGCGCAGCTTGCCCCATTCCGGCATCTCGACGAGGCAGGGGGCGCAGGTGAGGCCCCAGAAATGCACGACCGTCGGCTGGCCGTCGTGGGCCGCGCGCAGCTTGGACCAGCTTCCCCGGCCGAAGGATTGCAGGTCGGCGGCCTGCGTGCCGGCCGAAGCGACCGTGAGCAGGAGAGCGACGAGAAGCGTGCGGATCATGGCTGGCCCTCGAGCGGGATCAGGCGATAGCCGTCGGCCTTGGTGAGCCACGACAGATAGGCGCGGCCGGCATGCGCGACGAGCAGCGGATGGTCCGAGGCATCGTCGGTGTCGGCAACGGTGCGCGGCTCGCTCCACTGGCGGCCGCTGTCCTGGCTCATCTGCCATCGCACCGTGGATTTGTTCCCGTCGAATTCCTTCCAGACGAGATGGAGCGCGGGGCCATTCGCCAGCAAATACGGCCGCGCCGGCTGGCGCTTCGCCGTGGAGAGCGCACGCGGCGCGCCGAACGGCGTATCGCCATTGTCGGCGCGGGCATAAAACAGTCCCTTGCGAGCCGAGCCGTTGGTGAACCAGGCGACGTGATAGGAGCCGTCGGGCAGGATCGCGATGCTCGGCCCATGATGCGGGCAGGCCTCGATCTTCCAGTCGTCGGCGCTGACGCGGCGAACCGGGCCCGGCGTCTTCTCGTCCCTGAAGGTGACGACGCCGTGGTCGCGGACGGAGCCCGGAAAGATGTTGCGGAACACCACCGCCGGCTTGCCGGGGCCGGCGAAGGCGACGCCAAGGCGGCAGCACTCGCAGGCATTGTCGAGGGCGATCGAAGTCGGGCCAAAGCCCGCCTCGCCATCCTCCCAGGCGAACGCGAGCGCAGCTCCTGGATAGGGCTTCCCGGCGGCACGCGCCTTCGGCCCGTTGCGCTTGTCGAGCCAGGTGGCGAAGACTCGGCCGGTCGCGGGATCGACCGTCGCCGTCTCGAAGCGCTGGCTGGTCGCGTCGGCGGTTATCGGCGCGGGCTTGGCGAAGCTCGCACCGTTGTCCTTCGAGCGCGCGTAGAAGGCGCGGCCGTTGAAGTTGCGGTCCTGGAAGATCGCGAAGGTGACGACCAGTCCACCCCTGGGATCGACCACGATGCGGGCACGCGCATCGGGGCCCCAGTCGAGGTTCGTCGGCTCGGGCGTCACGGCGACCGGCTCGGAGAAGGTCTTGCCGAGATCGGTCGAGCGCACGACGACGATCCGGTCGGCCATCGCGCGCACCAGCCACAGCGTGCCGTCCGGCCCGAAGGCCGGCGTCGCTGTAAACGCCTCGGGCGTCGAGGCGGCCGGTTTGACGTGCTTGTGCTGCGCGACCGCGGTGCCAGCGAACAGCAGCAGGGCGGCAAGAACGAGAAGACCGCGCATCAGAATTTCACCCTCAGCCCTGCGCCAGGTACTGGACGTTGGTCAGGTTCTGGATACTGCCATAGACATCGACGTCCTTCACCGGCGACCAGCACAGCCCCGGATCGATCAGTGTCGCTCCCCTATTGTGGAAGCGACTCGAAGGTGGCCGTCAGTACTGTGTTCTCGATCGGTCCGCAATTTCCGCCGGGCGGCCGGAATCGAATGCCTAGGCAAGGGACCCGGGGCGGGATATTTGTCCGCCGCATGCTTTTTGGGGGAGAGAGCCTCATGGGTCGGAACGACACGCCGCGCGTCATCGCGGCTTTTCTGGACAGCGGCATCGGCTGGTTTCTGGCACGGCTGGTGCTGACCTTCGTGTTCTGGAGCGCGGGCCTCGCGCATCTGATCGAATTCCAGCACAGCGTCGCCGAACTGAAGGCGCTCCGCCTGGAACCGGCGGGAATCCTCAACATCGTCCTGGTCGCGACTTTGCTGATCGGTTCCCTGATGATCCTGTTCGATCGCTGGCTGTGGCTGGGCTGCGGCATCCTGAGCGGCTTCCTCGTGGTCGCCATCCTGCTCGCCCATCCGTTCTGGACGATGCAGGAGCCCGCGCGCACGCCGCACTTCCGCGTCGCCATGGAACACATCTCGCTCATCGGCGGCCTGATGGCCTGCGCCGTCGCCGGTCGCCTGCGCGAGGTGCGGCGGTGACTTTCGTCACTCAAACTCCTCTCCCCCGATAGGGGGAGAGGAATATGAAGATCAATCCAGCAGCGCCGCGAGCCGCTTGTCTTTCGTCCTTCGTGCGAAGGTGTGCAGCAGCCACATCGTGCCGACCTGGAAGCCGTGGAAGGTGCGGCTGCCGGCGCGCAGCTCCTCCAGGAAACGGGCGAACGGGACTTCGTGGGTGACGATCACCTCGCTGTCGTCGAGCTTCGGCTCGGCGACCTTGCGGGCGTCGAGCGCCACGAAGCAGTGGACGCGATTGTTGAGGCGCGGTGCATTGGCGAAGAAGCTGCCGAGCGGGTGCCACTCGTCGCTGGCGAATCCGGTCTCCTCCAGCAACTCGCGCTTCATGTGCTCGACCGGCGTCCCCGGCCCCTCGATGATGCCGCTGGGCAGTTCGACCACGGTCTGCGCCGCGCCATGGCGATATTCCTCGACCAGGACCACGTTGCCGCCCTCGGTGAGGGCGATGGCCGTGCTCCAGTCCGGCTGCTCGATGACATGGAAGGGCGAGAGCACCCGGCCGTTGGGCAGCTCGACCGTGTCGGAGCGAAGGGTCAGCCAGCGGTCGCGGTAACTGTATTTCGACTCCAAAACCTTCCAGGGCGGAACGGTCGTGGGCTCCTCCGCCACTTCATACCGCCGTCCAGCCGCCGTCGAC
>JAKFVZ010000768.1 GCA_021732965.1 Reyranella sp. | reverse complement strand
AGAGGGAGAGGGCTGCGCCGGGTTTCGTGACGGATTTTAGGTCGAGAGAGGGTCTCCCGTCCGGCCGTCGCGGAGTAAATGATATGGCAAAGGCGGTTCAGAAGATCATCCTCAGCGCCTCGCGCGACATCCCCTTCGACAAGCTGGCGCTCAGCCAGTCCAACGTCCGACGTCTGAAGGCCGGTGTTTCGATCGAGGAGCTGGCCGAGGATATCGCCCGTCGCGGGCTCCTGCAGAGCCTCAACGTCCGGCCGGTGCTTGACGCCGAGGGCGCCGAGACCGGCCAGTTCGAAATTCCGGCCGGTGGCCGCCGCTACCGTGCCCTCGAGCGCCTCGTGAAGCAGAAGCGCCTTTCGAAGACGGCGTCGATCCCCTGCATCGTGCGCGACCCAAAAGGCGAGATCTCGGCGGAGGAGGATTCGCTGGCTGAGAACGTCCAACGTGTCGCCCTGCATCCGCTGGATCAGTTCCGGGCCTTCCAGGCGTTGCGCGACCAGGGCGCCGGCGAGGAGGAGATCGCCGCCCGGTTCTTCGTCGCGCCCGCCGTCGTCAAGCAGCGGCTGCGCTTGGCAGCCGTGTCCGAGAAACTCCTCGAGGTCTATGCCGAGGACGGCATGACCCTGGAGCAACTCATGGCCTTCACCGTCACCACCGATCGTGCCCGCCAGGAGCAGGTCTGGGAGGCGCTTCAGCAATCCTACGACAAGGAGCCGTACGTGATCCGGCGCCAGCTCACCCAGACCGCCGTCCGCGGCTCGGACAGGAGGGCGCGGTTCGTCGGTGGCGAGGCCTACGAAGCTGCTGGCGGCGTGGTCCTGCGGGATCTCTTCGAGGAAGACAATGGCGGCTGGCTCGAGGACGTCGTCTTGCTCGACCGGTTGGTGACCGAGAAGCTGGCTGCCAAGGCCCAGAATATCGCTGCCGAAGGCTGGAGGTGGATCGAGGTCGCCGTTGACTTCCGCTACGGCCACACGAGCCATCTTCGGCGGCTCGCCGGCGTGACGCCGGAGCTCCGTCCGGAGGAGCAAGCGACATTCGACGCGCTGACCGCCGAGTACGCCAGGCTCGAAGGCGAATACGAAGGCGCCGACGAGCTGCCGGACCAGGTCGACGCCCGGCTTGGCGAAATCGAGACGGCGCTTGCAGCCTTCGAGAACCGGCTTGCGTGCTATGAGTCGGCCGAGATCGCGCGGGCTGGTGTGTTCGTCAGCATCGACGCCGATGGACACCTCGCTGTGGATCGAGGTTATGTCCGGCCGGAGGACGACCCGGCAGTGCCGGTCGACGGCGAAAGGCCAGCGGACGCGAACAGCCGTGAGGCTGACGGAACAGCTTCTGCCGCTTCGGAGGGGCACCGGACCGTCATTACCATCGGCGGCGGAGAGCTAGATGATGACGACGGCGATGATGCGGTCAGGCCGCTGCCGGAGCGCCTCGTGGCTGAACTTACGGCCCACCGGACCCTGGCGCTGCGGGACGCGGTGGCGAACAACCCGCAGGTCGCCATGACGGCGCTGCTGCACAAGCTCTGCCTCGACACCTTCCATCACAGCGCACCCGGCGCATGCCTGGAAGCCTCGGTACGGCATGTGTTCTTCCCCGCTCAGGCGGCCGACCTGAAGGACAGCCCCTCCGCTAAGGCGGTCGCCGAGCGGCACGAAACCTGGAAGGCCGACTTGCCCAAGGACGACGACGCGCTTTGGAACTGGCTCGCCGCCCTCGACGATGTCCGTCGTGGCGAGTTGCTCGCGCATTGCGTCTCGTTCGGCGTGAACGCCCTCTACGAGAAGGGCGACCGCTACGGCGGGCCGGGCGTCTCGGCGCGCGGCGTGCGGCAACGTATCGCCCAGGCCGACCGGCTTGCCCGCGCCGTCGGCCTCGACATGGTGGAAGCTGGCTGGCGGCTTACCGGCGACAACTACCTCGGCCGCGCGACCAAGCCCCGCATTCTCGAAGCGGTTCGGGAGGCCAAGGGCGAGCCAGCCACGCAGCTCATCAACCATCTCAAGAAGGCCGAAATGGCGACGGAGGCCGAGCGGCTGCTCGACGGCACGGGCTGGTTGCCCGAGCCGCTGCGGCTCGTCAATAGCGGGGACGTGTCGGACACGCCGATCGACGCGGTCGAGGCACTCCCGGCTTTTCTCGCTGACGGCGAAGGGCAGGATGCCGCGACGGACGGATCGGAGCCGCATCCCATCGCCGCCGAATAACGACGTCCCGCGGGGTGGCTTCGGCCGCCCCGCGTTCTCGCCGCCAATCGTTGGATAAGCCCGGCCGCCGTGCCGGGCTTTTTCCATTGAGAGGCTCCTCACGTCCGATCCGCAAGGGGAGAGGGAGAGGACGGCCGGGACGGGTTTGAGCCGGTGGGGTCCCAGAGAGAGCGCCTTCCGGTTCGGTCCGTTCCCGCTCTCCCGAGGTATCCTTCATGTCGACCCTCTCCATCTCGGCGGTCGCGCAGGCGCCGCTGCGCCCGTTCGCCTCCTCTACGACTAATCTGTCCGATGCCGTCGTCACTGCCGCACATCTTCTTCTCCCTCACCTCGAACGCGGTGGCCGCATCGATGCGGTCATCCTGCGCGCCGCCATGGAGCAGGCCTTCGGCGGCTCCGACGCGGCCGGCGCCTGGGACTGGAAGACCGCGTACGACGCCTGCGAGGCAGCAACCGTGCTGTTCATGCGCAAGTTCGGCCCTGTCATTCGGGTGCGGGCTGGGTCGCCGGCTGCCGAACTGTCCATGCTCAGCAAGATCGCGGCGCTTCTTCCCACCCATACGCGCCGGTCCGAGGAGAGCCAGGCGCTGCAACAATTCTCGACGCCGCTCGCGCTCGGGTTTGTCGTCGCCAGCGCTGCCGCGATCACCCCGGCCGATCTCGTTCTCGAGCCCTCGGCTGGCACGGGCCTGCTCGCCATCTTTGCCGAGCTCGCCGGCAGCGGGCTGGTCCTGAACGAGCTGGCGGAAACCCGCGTGGCTTTGCTTGGACGGCTCTTTCCCAGTGCTGCGACGACTTGCTACGACGCGGCTCACATCCACGACCATCTCGGCGATGCCGTGCGCCCGAGCGTCGTGCTGATGAACCCGCCGTTCTCGGCTGCGGCACATGTCGACGGCGCCGTCGCGGACGCCGCCCTGCGCCATGTCGCCTCCGCACTTGCCCGCGTCGCTGAGGGCGGACGGCTGGTCGCGATCACCGGCGCCAGTTTCTCGTCAGACCATCCGTCATGGCGCGAGGCTTTCGTCCGCCTCCAGCAACGCGGCCGTGTCGTGTTTAGCGCTGCCGTCGATGGGCGTGTTTATGCCCGCCACGGCACCACGGTCGATACTCGGCTGACGGTCATCGATCGTGTGCCCGCTGACGATCCGAGGTCGTTTCCGGCATCACCAGGCATGGC
>JAKFVZ010000770.1 GCA_021732965.1 Reyranella sp. | reverse complement strand
GAGATGGCGATCAAGGTGCTCGAACTTCATCATCAGGGCGTGCGTATCGACGCCGACGACAAGACGATCGAAGACCTCAAGAATTTCTACACCGGCGTGCTCGGCCTGGAGCACGACACCGGCCGTCCGGAGATCCCGGGCATTCCAGGCATGTGGATCAACATCGGTGAAGTGGGCCAGATCCATCTGATCGGGGGCGACCTGCCCTCGCGCTTCGCCCAGGGGCCGGGCAAGGATCCGACCGTGCCGCACGTCGCCCTGGCGGTGGAGAACATCGTCGAGACGAAGGCCGAACTCGACCGGCTCGGCGCGGACTACTGGTCGCTCAAGGGCGCCACAGGCCCGGACGCCGAGCAACTCTTCCTCAACGATCCCTGCGGCAACATGGTGGAGCTCCACCAGTTCGACAAATGCCGCTGCCGGCTGAAGAATCGTGTGAAGACAGCCTAACAATCACTGGAGTGGCGCGCTCCAATGAAGCGGCCTACCGTTCCACCGGGGCGGCGAGGCCGGCGCACACGAACGGCACGATCTCGCGGATGGCGGTTTCCATGTCCGCGGGATCGCACCTTCCCTGGGAAATCGATTCCAGACGGCCGGGCTGCAGCAGCGTCCAGACGTAGGCGCCCATCATGAAGTAGTAGCGCCAGTAGAGCGTCTTCGCGGGGATCTTCGGCAAAGCGCGCTGGATGGCCTCGACGTAGAGCGCATTGGTCTCGTCGTAGATATCGGCGCGCACGATGCTGGCGGTGTCGTCGGGATCGGTGAAGAGGCGCGCGTGCATCTGCATCGAGGTACGGCGCTGGCTGCCGGCGCGCGGCTCGGCCATCAGCAGCGGACGGACCAGCGCATCGACCAGCACGTCGAGCGGGACGATCCCGCGCGGATAGCGGGCCTGGGCCTCCAGCAGTAACTGCCGCCGCCGTTCCGTGACCTCGGTGCCGTGCCGGGCGACGACCGCCTCGAAGATCGCGCGCTTGGACTCGAAGTAATAGTGGAGCTGTCCCACGTTCACGCGGGCACGGCTGGCTATGGCGCGGGTGGTCGTGCCGCCGTAGCCGACACGCCCGAAGAGTTCCTCCGCCACGTCCAGGATGCGTTCCGGCAGGTTGGGGCGGGTGGCGCGCCTGCGCGGTGTCGCGGCCCGTTGCGTCCTTTTCTTGTCGATCGTCTGTCTCGCCACGCTGCATCCTGCTGGAAATTGCCGGGCCTCTCTTAGAGCGAAGTCGTCGGATTTTCCATGGCGGCTGCGGAGCGGCCGGCCGGCATGCTAGACAGGAGGCATGAAAACCAAGCTCCTCGGCCGTACCGGCATCCACGTTTCGCAACTCTGTTTCGGCACCATGTCCTTCGGCGGCGACGCCGACGAGGCCACCTCGGCTTCGATGTACAAGGCGGTGCGCGACGCCGGCATCAACTTCTTCGACACGGCCAACGAGTACAACAAGGGCAAGTCCGAGGAGATCCTGGGCCGGCTGGCGAAGGATCATCGCAACGATCTGGTGATCACGACCAAGTGCTTCAACAAGACCGGCCCCGACGTGAACGCGGGCGGCGCCAACCGCCGTCATGTCGTGCAGGCGGTCGAGGCGAGCCTGCGTCGCCTGCAGACCGACCGCATCGACGTGCTGTTCCTGCACCGCTACGACGCGGTGACGCCGATCGACGAGATGATGCGCGGCCTCGAGGATCTCGTGCGCTCGGGCAAGGTGATCTATCCGGCGGTCAGCAACTGGTCGGCGTGGCAGACCCAGCGCGCGGTCGACATCCAGGAGCGCAACAACTGGGCGCGGCTGCAGGTCATCCAGCCGATGTACAATCTCGTGAAGCGCCAGGCCGAGGTCGAGCTGCTGCCGATGGCGGCGGCCAACGGAATCGGCGTCATTCCCTACAGCCCGGCTGCGGCCGGCCTCCTGTCGGGCAAATATTCCGGCGAAGCGTCGGGACGTCTAAAGACCAACAAGATGTACGAGGCGCGCTACGGCGAGGAATGGGCCTTCGAGACGGCGGGGAAGTTCGTCGCGCTCTGCAAGGCGAAGGGCCTGCATCCGGTCAGCGCCGCCATCGCCTGGGTCGGCGCCAATCCCGCGATCACCGCGCCCATCATCGGCGCGCGCAACCTCGACCAGCTCAAGGCCTCGCTGGATTCGGTGAACGTGCCCATGACGCCGGAACTCCATGCCGAAATGGCCGCCCTCTCGCGCACGCCGCCACCGGCCACCGATCGCCTGGAAGAGCAGAAGGTCGCGAAGGCTTAAGTCGTCCGGGCGGATTCCGGCCCGTCCACACGACGGTGGGCCGGAATCGTTCGAGATCCTGGGATGTCTTGCGATCGTAACGGCCTATCGTCGTCGATCAGCGGGAGGGTCGCCGCAACGCGGCGGAGCGATGGCGCAGTCAGGCGTCGGCCGTGACGGAGGCGGTGTTGCCGCAATGCTCGCAGCGCGGGCTGTTCACCAAGCGCAGGCCGCGGCAGCCCGGGCAGACGCCGAGGTCGAATCGGCTCACCCGCGGGAGCACGCTTCCTTTCGTCGGCGGCGGTGCGAACAGGTCGCGCAGGAAGTTCCGCCAGCTCATGGCGACGAAAGCTCCGCCGTGACAGCGGGCCGGTCGCAAACGTCGATCCATTGGGCGCCGACTAGCGAGGCCATGCGCTCTGGCGCGATGCGGACCGCCGAGTTGGTCGAGCCGGCGGCCGGGACGACCTCGTCGAATGCCTTCAGTGAGATGTCGCAATAGACCGGGAGGGGGGTCGCGAGGCCGAACGGGCAGACGCCGCCCACAGGATGACCCGTCAGCATCACGACCTCATCGGCGCCCAGCATGCGCGGCTTGCCGCCCAGCACGTCCTTGATCTTGCGATTGTTCAGCCGCGCATCCCCGGCGGTCACGATCAGCAAAGCGCGATCCTTGATGCGCAGCGACAGGGTCTTGGCGATCTGTGAGGGCACGACGCCGTGGCCGCGCGCCGCCATCCCGACGGTGGCGGTGCTGGCTTCGAGTTCCAGGACCTCCAGGTCCGGCGCGTTTCGGGCGAGAAACGTACGTACGGTTTCGACGGTCATGGAGGCGAAGGTCCTTCACTTCGTTCAGCATGACAACTCCGTTGGGATGAGCGCCATAGGGAACTTGTACCGCATGGTGGGGGGCATCCCCGAATTTCGATGACAAATGGCGCCGTGGCGGTACCGTCCGCCAACTCACCACGGGAGAAGCGCATGCCGACGATCGACGCCCAGGTTCACTGCTACGAGCGCAATCATCCCGGCCGCCCGTGGACTGCCGTGCTGGCAGGACCGCCCGAGGTCACCGCCGAGGACATGATCAAGGCGATGGATTCCGTCGGCGTCGACGGCGCGCTCCTGATCTCCGTCTATACGATGTACAAATGG
>JAKFVZ010000434.1 GCA_021732965.1 Reyranella sp. | reverse complement strand
CGAGAGCGACGTTATCATGAAGGTAGGCGATCACCGGCAGTTCGAGCGCCATGCCCTCGATCGCCGTCAGCCCGAACGCGCCGCTCAGCAACTGATCGACGAGAACATCGAGTCCCTTCATTACCTCGATCACTTCGGTCTGCTGCAGTCCAGACAGCAGCACCAATTCGATGTCCACGCCTTCTGCCCGAAGCTGCGCGACCGCCCGTTCGAGATAATGCGTCCCCTTGAAGTGGGGATGATTGGGGAAATGCCCGACGCGCAGCGCGCCTTCGCCAACCGCGCGCGACGGGACAGCTTCGATCTCGTCGAAGTCGATCGCCGTGTAGGCGATATTGCGGGCCCCGGGAATCAACGCCATCGACAGGCCGTGTGCGACCGTCGCCGTCGTATGAGCACGGATCGTCGCGAGCATCTGCTCGCCACCCGCGTCGTCGCAGATGCAGAACGCGCCGGGGTCCGGGCATTCGCTGCAGAACGTCCAGCGTCCCGCGGCTGACGCCTTCTTCCGCATGCGATGATCGGCGCCGTAGGCATAGGTGTAGAGCAGCTTGCCGGCGCGGCGATACAGTCGCATTTCGTCGAGCGGGATGCCCATGCGGGCGCCGTATCCGCCGGCCGGCTCGAGGATTCCGGCATCGTTGTAGAGGTGGAACGCATCGTAGCGCAGAAGCGCCCAGCCCAGCACGAGCCAGCGGAACGGATAGAGCGGTGCGTGGCGCGCCTCGAGGATCCGCTCTTGCAGGTCTTTCAGGACCACATCGAAGTCGGAGCTGATGTGGTAGTAGGTGAAGACGAGCGATTCAGCCTCGATGCCCAGCATCCGGTCGGCTTTCACGCCGCTGCGCATGTTGACGATCGGCGTCACGCCCCAGCACGAGCGCAACCTGCCGTCGAGCTGGCGCAACCGCGTCAGTTCGGCGGCGTCGGCGCAAAGCGCTCCCCAGAACTCGCGTGACGGCAGCGATCCGCGCTCGACCAGCAGCGGCTCCATCTCGGCCATCAGTTCGAGGATCGCCTCTGCGTCGTAGCGCAGGATCATCCGGTGGAGGTGCCGGTAGAAGGTCTTGCCGAACGTCCGCGTGTCCGCGCCGATGAGCGAGCAGAGGCGGGCGACGAGGACGGGGTAGTCGCGCGCGAACTGGTTCAGGTTCGCGAACGCATCAGAGCGTTCGCAATCCGGATCCCAGGTTTCGACGAAGGCGCTGAGGCGGGCGATCAGGGTCATTGAGCTTGGCGCCCGGTCAGTTCTTCAGGGCCTGGCGCAGTTCGTCGATCACCCGATCCTGCTCGGAATGCCCCATGAAAGGCACGATCGGCAGCGTGATCGTGGTGTCTTCGGCCTCCAAGGCGTTCGGAAACGCATCGGCGGCGATGGCGTATTTGTCGCGGTAGTAGCCGAGCCGATAGGGCGCATGCGTTCCCGGGCGCGTCTGCATGCCGGCTTTCGCCAGGGCCGCCATCACGGCGTTGCGGCGCTTGCGCCCGCCTTCGCCGATGCGGATGACATAGGACTGGAAGGTGTGACCCTCGACATCGCCGGCAACCGGCAAGACGAGGTCGTTCACCTCGCGCAGGTTCCGCGTATAGTAGCGCGCGCTCGCCCGGCGATCGGCGACGAGCCTGTCGAGCTTGGCCATTTGCGCGACGCCGACCGCGGCCTGGATGTCCGACAGGCGAAGGTTGAACCCGATCCGGTCGAAGGTCGCCATCGTCCAGGGGCCATGCGGCTCGACCTCGTCGCCCGGCTGCCCGGTCGCGCCGTGGTTGCGCTGCGAGCGAACCATCGCGGCCAGCCTGTCGTCATTGGTCGTGACCGCACCGCCTTCGCCGGTCGTGACCACCTTGCGCGGATGGAAGGAGAAGCAGCCGAGATCGCCGATCGCGCCGACCGGCGCCCCCTTGTAGGTCGTGGCGATGGCGCAGGCCGCATCCTCGATGATGCGGATGCCGCGCGGCCCGCAGATCGCCCTGATTTCGTCCATCGGCGCGGCCAGCCCGAACAGATGGACGGCGACCACCGCCCTGGTCCGCGGCGTGATCGCGGCCTCGAGCGCGGCGGGATCGATATTGAACGTCGCGAGGTCGACATCGACGAAGACCGCCTTCGCGCCGACATATTCGGCCGCGTGCGCGCTGGTGATCCAGGTGAAGGCCGGCACGATGACTTCGTCGCCGGGCCCAAGTTCGAGCGCCATCGCGGCGAGATGCAGCGCGGCGGTGCACGATGTGCAGGCCATAGCATGCCTCGCCCGCTGATTGGCGGCGATGGCGGCCTCGAACCGCTCCGTCATCGGACCCTGCGTCACCCATTTCGACGCCAGAACGGAGCGCACCATTTCGACTTCGCTGTCGTCGAAGCTGGGTTCGGTGATGCTGATCATGACAACCTTTAACGGCTTAGGAAGATTTCAAGACCGGCGAATGCCGTCGAGGAAGTGCTGAAAATTGGTGCTGAGCGAAAATCGGCGGGAATTTGCAATCGTCTAGCGAAAGCGGCTGGGCGAGGCCAGATTGCGGGTCGATAATTGTACGACATGGTCCAACCCCAGCCAGGACAGTTCCTGGTGCGCCTCGGCCGCCGCGGCCGGAGAGCATCGCGTCCGTAATCGTCTCCCACGCAACCACCGATCTACGGCGCAAGCTTGACAATGGAGCCGCGGGCCGGCGCGCCTGCATACCAATCGTCCAATCGCCGAGGCTTGCCGGAGGAGACTGCTTCTCCAGCAAGCTCCGCGCAGGAGCAATTCAGCGGCCGACCCATTCGTCCACGTATGCCTTGAGCCTCGCAGCCTGAGAAGCATCCAGCCTCGCTTGGTTCGTGCTCGCCATTTGCCCGGGCAGATCGGCGATAGACTTGGCGATTGCGTCCCGGCCGAAACCCGAGGCAATCGCGATCTCGCGGACGATGCCCCGCGGGTCCTTCGCAAGACGCTCGTAGGGAACGCGAATGACCGTCGAACTTTCGACCCGGGCCAGGCTCGCCTCCAGGCCCTTGACAATCGAGACCGCTTGGGCGGCGACCTGCTCGAGCGGGTCCAGCTTGGCGATTTCCAGGTAGTTCTCGGGCCGGACCGACCACCAGCGAGCCTGGTCGCTATATAGGTCGAGGCGCTGCTGCCAGATCGATTGCGCCACGAAGAAAGGATCACGCTCGCAAACGGCCAGAAGGCAGCCCGGGAAGGCGTCGGAGATCACGTCAGCATTCAGCGTGAACCAGGTATTGTTCTTGAAAACAATCCGCCGACCGGCGACACTCGCCATAAGCGAAATTACACACCTGAGCTCATCTGTATTGAATAGTGAGCGCTCTGCTGCTCCGAGGCTATGTGTTTTTTGGCCAAGATCGAAATAGTGCGACCATTTCGATCTTGGCCAAAAAACACATAGCCTCGGAGC
>JAKFVZ010000307.1 GCA_021732965.1 Reyranella sp. | reverse complement strand
CGACATGTCGTGGGAGGCCTGGGTGTGGCGTCGCGCCGCCGCCAAGGCCTGGAAGACGCCCAAGCCGGAAGTCGCGATGATGCGCCTCAAGAGGGCCGAGCGGTTGGGCATTACCTACCGCGAACTCACCTCGGCCTTCATGGATTCGGGCGCCTATCTCGGCGCCGCGGTTATCCCGCTGTCGCTGGCCGCCCGCGTGCGCCGCGGTCCGAACCGCGAAATCATCGTGGAGCCGCGCAATTCGGTCGCCGAGCTGGTGGCGAAGTTCCGGGGACGCCTGTTCGTGCTGGGCGACATCGACGCCGTGCCGGGCCTTTCCGAGGCAGAACGTGCCGAGTTCCTGGCGATCCTGAACCGCGCTTTCGACGGCAAGGTCGAGGCGGTGGGCTGGGGGCATGACGGCAAGACGATCCGCACCATGCTCAAGTCCAACGCGCTGCCGCACCAGGAGGCCTTCATGGTCGGCGCGGGCGTCGGCCATCAGGTGCTGGCCGAGTCGGCGGGCCTGCCGCTTACGAAGGATATCGATACGTGGCTCGCCCCCGCGGGGTGAGGTATTTGATGGGGCATGACCTCATCGTTTGAACCGCCTCTCAAGGGCGTCCGCGTCGTCGAACTCACCCACACCATCCTCGGCCCGTCCTGCGGCATGATCCTGGCCGACCTCGGCGCCGAGGTGATCAAGGTCGAGCCGGTCGACGGCGACCGCACGCGCAAGCTTCGTGGCTTCGGCGCCGGCTTCTTCGGCTACTTCAATCGCAACAAGAAGAGCCTGGCGCTCGACGCGGATTCGCCCGAGGGCCGCAAGGTGCTGGTGAAGCTGCTCGAGAAGGCCGACGTTCTGATCGAGAACTTCGCGCCGGGCTCGATGGCCAAGCGCAAGCTGGGACCGGCGGACCTGGAGAAGATCAATCCGCGCCTCGTCTACTGTGCGCTGAAGGGCTTCCTGCCCGGGCCCTACGAGAAGCGGCCGGCGCTCGACGAGGTCGTGCAGATGATGGGCGGTCTCGCCTACATGACCGGCCCCAGCGGGCGGCCGCTGCGCGCCGGCACCTCGGTGATCGATATCGTGGGCGGCATGTTCGGCGCCTTCGGGACGGTGCTGGCGCTGAAGCAGCGGGACAGGACAGGGAAGGGCGGGTTGGTCGAGAGCGCGCTGTTCGAATCGGTCGTCTTCCTGATGGGCCAGCATCTCGCCATCACCGCGATCAACGGCGCGGCCCCGCCGCCGATGCCCGAGCGCGTGAGTTCGTGGGCGGTCTACGAGATCTTCAACACGGCCGACGACCTGCAGGTCTTCGTCGGCATCACCAGTGACGGCCAGTGGAAGCGCTTCTGCGAGTTCTTCAGGCAGCCGGAGCTGGCCGCCGACCCGAAGCTCGCCACCAACAACCTGCGAATCGAGGCGCGGCCGTGGCTGGTGCCGAAGGTCGCCAGCGTGTTCAAGGCCTACACCAAGGAAGCGCTCGAGAACATGTGCCTGGAGGCCGACATCTCCTTCGCCCCGGTCGCGCGGCCGCAGGACCTGTTCGAGCATCCGCACCTGCTGGCCAACGGCTCGCTGGCGCCGACCACCCTGCCGGGCGGTGTTCAGACCCGCCTGCCGCTGCTGCCCTTCCAGATGATGGGCTGGCGGCCGCCGCTGACGTCGAACCCGCCGGAGATCGGCCAGCACAATGACGAGGTGCTGTCGGAGATCGGCTATGACGCGGCGGGCATCGCCAGTCTGAAGACGGCCGGGCTGCTCGGACCGAAATAGGCTTACAGCGTTCAGCCACCGACAGGTTGACTGTTTGTTGTATCTTGACTGCGTTGCAGATGATTGCCCGGGGAAGGCCATGAAATTGGCGGGAAAGATCGTTCGTACGCTTTTGGCGCTCGCGAGCGTGATGGCACTTGCGGGCTGCGTGCCTCAGCGACAGGTGCTGACGAACACGACGATGTTCAATCCGGACGAGGTTTCGTGGTCGACCAAGCCGGGCAACAATACAGTCACCGGTTTCGCGGTGCTGCGCACTGCCAGCGGTGAGGCTCGAACATGTGCGGCTCTGTTGGTGCGGCTGATACCCGACAGCGCTTACGCGCGCGAGCGTATGACGGGAATCTACGGCAGCCTCAGTCAAGGGACGACCCGGGTTGGTGGGCCGGCCTACAAGGAGGATGCGACCGACAAGGCCTACGTGGCGAGCGTGCGCGAGACGAGATGCGATGGGCAAGGAAACTTTACGTTTGAAAGCGTCCCGAACGGTGTTTGGTACGTATCGGCATCGGTCGTCTGGTCGGTCAATCACAGTCGAGGCGCGACGGAAGGCGGCGCCATGATGAAGCGGATTGAGCTGACGGGTGGCCAGACCGTGAAGGTTAGCCTGCCTTGAGGACTGCATTGAAGCGTGACGCTCAGGACTTTGGTCCGACGCCGTGACCGCACGGCCCTTCAGCCGAGGCCAAGTCGTCGATCAGTTGCGCGCGCTGGGCGTCCAGCCCGGCGGCGTCCTGCTGGTGCACACGTCGTTTCGCGCCGTGAGGCCGATCGAGGGCGGGCCTCTCGGCCTGATCGATGCGCTGCGCGCCGCTCTGGGACCGGTGGGCACACTGGTCATGCCGTCCTGGACCGGAGACGACGAGGCGCCGTTCGATCCGACCACGACGGCCGCGGCTGAGGACCTCGGCGCGACGGCCGATTTGTTCTGGCGCCAGCGCGGTGTCGTGCGCTCGGATCACCTTCAGGCTTTCGCCGCGATCGGTCCGCGCGCGGAGACGATCGTGAAGACGGCATTGCCCCTGCCGCCGCATACGCCGGACAGTCCGGTGGGCCGCGTGCACGATCTCGACGGCCAGGTGCTGCTATTGGGCGTCGGCCACGATGCCGACACGTCGCTCCACCTCGCCGAGCTGATGGCGAAGGTACCGTACGGCATTCCGAGGCACTGCATGATCGAGCAGGACGGCCGGCGGGTTCGGATCGACTATCGGGAGAACGACCATTGTTGCCGGCGTTTCGCCCTGGCCGACGACTGGCTGCGGGTGAGGGGATTGCAGGCGGAGGGGCCGGTCGGTCACGGCACGGCGCGGCTGGCGCGAGCCCGGGACATCGTCGGTCTCGCGGTCGATGCGATTCGGCAGCAGCCCACGATCTTCCTGCACGAGCCCCGGGAGGGCTGCGCCGAATGTGACGAGGCGCGCCGCGGCTGACACTCCGTCAGATCCGTCCGACCTCTTCCAGCGACCGCACGATATGGTCGTGGAGCCGGCGGGCGGGTGCGCCCAGGCCGCGCGCGGCGAGCAGGGCGATCTCCGTGTCGTGCAGGTCGGGCAGCATCGAGCGTCTCTCCACCACGGTGAGTCCGGACGGCACCATGTCCTTCGGCAGCACCGTCACGCCAAGACCGGCCTTCACGGCCGCGTGC
>JAKFVZ010000074.1 GCA_021732965.1 Reyranella sp. | reverse complement strand
TCGCCGGCGACAACCGAGATCGTCACGCACGGCATGTCGAGGCTCGTCCACATCGCATGGATGAGGTCGCAGCTGCGACGGGCATAGGCCCGCAGGCCCTCGACGTCGTTGCGGCGGATCTTGTCGGAGAGGAGCTCCAGGTTGCCACCGAGGTTGAAGACGCCCTTGCGGGCGCTCGACAGCACGAGGAAGCGCAGCGGCTCGGTGCCCGTGTGCTGGCCGAACGCCTTGGCGACGTCGATGATCTCCTGCATCTCGCCGACAATCTGAGGCGTGAAGCTCGGGACGCCGGCGCCTGTCATCGAGCACCACAGCGTGCCGGTCGCAGGGTCGAAGTGGGCAGCCATGTCGACGAAGTCGCGGGTCACGCCGGCAATCGCCGAAGCGAAGTCCTGACCGATCTCCTGATCGATGACGGACGGCATGATCACACCGGCATCAACGACGGTCTCGATGCTCTTTTCCAACACGTCCATCGTGAACCCCTGCTTGTGACCGCTTGCGCCCGCTGGATCCCTGCAAAGAACAAAGGATCACGCGAATCTGTCCATATACAATCCTTCAAGGCACCATGGATCGCAAGTTCAGTTCCGTGACTGTCCTGACATTTTTTGTGCAATGCGATGTTTCGGTCACCGTTGTCGTAAGCCAGCCTCACCCTTACCGTTCGAGCAGGCCGATCTGGCTGACGAGGACAAGATGGCGAAACGGCCCAGCGCGTTGAAGTTCACGGTGACCCCGCTCGATTATGCGGGGCGGCCCGATGCTGCCGCGTTTCATCATCTTGAAATCGCGGATGCCGTTCCAGAGGTCTGCGTCGGTGACATGGATGTGGCCGTAGCGGCCAGGGCCGCACTCGTCGAACCGGTAGGTGGAGCAACCTATCCTGTCCGGATTGCGCGTGTCAGGTACGAGGGTGGCCTCTTCAAGCCGCTCTCGCCGATCGCGAACGAAACAGGAGGCTCACTCCTGTCGAATCGGCTCCTGACGCGCCTTCAGCAGTCCGGGATGTGGACTGTGACATCGGGTCGGAAGATGCTGCCGCCGGGCGAACGCCGACCGGATTTGGCATTGGCCGCCCGGGTTGAGGGCATGATGAAGGAGGCGCTTCAGCGGGACTTCTTCAAGAGCGATGGCATTCTCTATGAGCGGGCCGGGCCGCCATTCATTTCAGTCAAGCACCCGATCTACCCCGCTCATAACCAGGGCGGACCACGCATGGGCCATTCCATCCTGAGCCTTGAGGACGGTTCGGAATCCGAGCCGGGACATTTCGGCTTCTCTCTGCCGCGTGGACCTGAGGCGCTCGCATTCGCTCAGGAATTCGCCAACCAGGACAAGCAGAACCGCATGCTGCTCGACGTGAAGCTGACGAAGCTGACGGTCGAGCGTTTCGACGGCGACGACTTGCTGATCAATGAGAAGGGCATCAACGCGGCCGCGGCATTGCGGATGATGCTGAACACCATGAAAGAGGTCGCCGAGCGGACGCCCGCCAAAGAGCTCGGGCGCCTGGTCGAGATGTGTCGCCTGCGGGACATGGCGTTGGCAGGCGACGAAGACGCCGCAACCGTCCTGATCAAGCAACTGGAGAAGATGCAGGACGAGGATTTCGTCGTTCCCGACATGACCGACACCCGCATCCGCCGCATGAACAAGTCCGTCACGATCGGTAGTGCTGCCCTGGCGATGTCCCGTTCGGCAAGCGCGCCGGCGCCTGGCGCGGAGTTCAGGCCATGAAGAGCGTGACACTCGATTTCCGGGTGCCCTATGCCGTTTTCGGTGTGCCGAAGCGCTCACGCAATACACAGGTCTTCATGCTGCAGGAGGTCGTGCAGGTCGACGTCCCGGTCGTCGACCAAAGGGATGCAACGACGGCCGTCCATGCCATCGTCACGACCTCGCACTCCGAGGAACACCTCCTGCGCTACCAGTGGGAGAACGAGCTTTACGAGCCGATCAGCATGGAATCGTATCGGCGAGGGCTGTCGATCACGACCATCGATCAGGCCAGGGCCAAATTCATGGCCAATGAAGGCGCGATCTCGGCTCTTCGCATGAGCTACTATGAGCCGCTCTGGTCGGGAAAGAACGTCGGTTTGATCCGCGAATTCCTGCCTCTCGATCTCGCGACGGTGACAGGCGACCTTCGAGAGGCGTCAATCGAACGAGCCCGCGAGATCTTTTCGGACCTAGTTTTCATCGGCGGCTCTCTATGCCGGAAATCCGAGATGCCGCTCATGTCGCTTGAGGTCTGGCGGACGGATGGTGGAAGGCTTTCTGCCTACCAACGTCATCACGGCGAACGGTCTTTCACCTTCGGGCTCGACCGTCTGCCGGAAGCTCGGCGCATCACCAATGCCTTCGGTATCAATCTGGAAGGCAAACTGGACTTCCACTTCGTGACCTACCCGAGCAAGGAAATGCTCGACACGTCCAGCGAAGCTGTCCAGTCGACGCGCGCTGGCATCCGCCTCACGCTGGGCACGATCGAGGAGGTGTTTGCCGATCTGTCCGGGGAAGGCATGGCGACCTATGCCAGCCTGCTCAATCTGTCTGACCGGCTGCGGCATGGCGATCGGTCCGCGGTGCATAGCGCACTGGATCAGCTGGAGCATGCCGTCGAGAGCCGGTTCGACATGCCGACCATGCCCGATCGCGTCTATGCCAGGGTCCGTCGGGCATATGCTCTGACACACGCTTGCGTGACGTCTGCACGCGATTTCGAGAACTGCCCGCGCGCGCCCGAGCCGGATCAGGATGAGAGCCTGTCGGCGCTCGGTCTCTGACAGAATCCGCTGCCGGAGAGATTGGTGGGTTTGCGCCGAAAAATGCTTGCCCGATGATCAATCCAGCCTGAGCATGAACCGATGTCCAATTCCTTGAGCGCGAACCGCTCTATCAGTTTCTCCGGGGCTTCTTCATGAACACCGCATCCCTGGACGCCGCGCCGGTCGAGCTGGATGTGAGCGCATTCACGCGCGAGGAGATGGAAGTCGTTCTGGGCTGCCTGCTCCATACGCTCCACGATATCGACGATGTCACGATGGCTGGCTTGGGCGATCGCCCGGATGCCCTGCTCAAGGAGATCGACGCGGCAATCGAAGGCACGCCGGCCAGCAGCTTCGTTTCCAAGGTCCCGGAGGGAGATCGGAAAGCAATATGGGCTTCGATGTGGGCCGCGATTGCCGATATCCATGCTCCCCAGGATCAGCTCGGGGCGTCAGACTGGGCCCGCTTGGAAGTCTGGTTCGCCCAGCTCGAAATCGCACTGGGTCTCTCCGAGCCGGCCAGCGATGCGTCGCCTGCGATCTGAGGCGCACCAGACCATGACGCGATCGCTCTTAGGACTCGCAGCTGCTGCCCTGTTGTCTGTGCCGGCCGCCGCTGAAATGCCGCCGCTGGAGGC
>JAKFVZ010000509.1 GCA_021732965.1 Reyranella sp. | reverse complement strand
ATAGGCTTTGCCCGCCTTGCGCACGGCCTCCTGTGCGACCGGCGGGAGCTTCTGGAAGCTGCGCAGGTTGAAGGCGAGCGACCCGGTGTATTGGGCGCCGAGATTGCAGAGGGTGATGTGCGGCGCTACTTCATGCAGCTTGGCCGACCAGACCGGCGACATCGACACGATCGCGCCCTGCGCGACGCCGGTCTGGATGCCGTTGTAGTAGGTGTTGAGGTTGCCGGAGACGGCGACCGCCCCGGTGCCCTGCAGCCAGTTGGCGATCGGGCCCGGTACGAAGATCTTCTTGCCCGCGAGGTCGGCGGCGGAATTCACCGGAAAATTAGTGACGAGCTGGTAGCCGTCGATGGCGACGATGCCGAGCACCATCATGTTGTTCTTCGACCAGGCGTCGTTCATCTCGGTGAACTGCCCGTTCAGCTTCTGGACGATGGCGCTGACGGTGGCGATGTCCGGCGAACCGAACGGTACCTGCAGCGTCACTTGCTGCAGCGGGAACTTGGCGGCTTCGAAGATCTGCGACACGAGGCCAGCATCGGACACGGAGGTCTTCAGCGCATCGCTCTCGGCACCGAGCTTCGCCACGGTGCCGCCATAGGCCTTGGTCCATTCGATCTTCACCGGCGAGCCGGCGGCGGCGAGTTCGCGGTCGATCGTGCCGAGGAACGTCTCGTCGAGCACCTTGACCCAATTGAACACCGGCGGGTGGCCGCAGGTGATCGTAAACTTAAGCACCTGCTGCGCCTGCGCAGCGTTGGTGCTGCCAAATCCGACGAGCCCGGCTGCAGCCGATGCGCCGATGAACTGCCTGCGATCCATGGTGTCTCCGCCCCTTCGTGTTTGTTGCCCGTAGGCTATGCGACGATATGCGGCGCGATCAAGCCACGCTGTCGGCATGGCAGACCTGAATTGATCCGGTCCAGGCGCGGGTCGGGGCCCATGCATCCACTACGGCTTTGCAGCGTGCCGTCCCGCGCTGCAATCTGGCCTCGGCAGCTCGGTCATCGGGTGAATGTCGGTCATGGAAGGACGCGAGCAATGCTGAAAGTGCCCCCGCGGCACCAGTTGGCCATCACCGCCGCCTGTGTCGCCCTTAACCTGGCCGTCGGTACGATTGCCAATCTGCTCTCGTTGCCACTGTCTCTGGATACGATCGGCAGTTTGACCGGAGCGGCACTGCTTCCCCCGGCGCTTGCCATCGCGGTCGGCGCCCTTACGGCCGTTCTCGGTTGGGCGGTCATCAGTCCGGTGTATCCGTATTACATTGGCACCCAGGTATCAGTTGTGATTGCAGCACTCGTGGTCATGCGACTGATCGGCTTCGATCGACTGTGGAAAGCCGTCATCCTCGGAGCGTCAGTCGCGGTAGTGGCAGCAATGGTTTCAGCACCGGTGACGGTTTTGGTGTTCGGAGGCGTATCCAACAATGCTGTTCCAATCGCCGCCGGGCAAAGTATCTGGAGCGCCGTGACCATGGGTGGATTGCTGATTGAGTTCGCCGACAAGCTGGTCGTCGCGCTCATTGCCTGGGCTCTCGTTCGGAGACGGTTACGCGGCGGCGCGTAGCGCTGCGGCGTCGCCACGAATCTCCAGTTGCGAGGCCCTCAGCCGCAAGCAGCGTGATCCTGGAAGGCTGCTGCGGCTGATGCCCCGTCCTCGTCGAGCGCGTTAGCCGCGGTGCAAGGCGCAGATCTTGTTGCCGTATGGATCGCGCAGGTATGCCAGATAGAGTCTGGCCGCTCCGCCCTCGCGCCAGCCGGGCGGGTCTTCGATGGTCTTGCCACCGTTCGCGACGCCGGCATCGTGGAAGGCTTTCACTTTTTCGGGGCTGTCGCAGGCGAATCCGATCGTGCCGCCGTTGGCATGGGTGGCCGCATTCCCGTCGATCGGCTTGCTGATCCCGAGGATGCCGGCCGGGGTGCGATAGAAGACCCTGCCTTTGGGATCGGCCTTGCCTTCCGGCACACCGATGGCGCCGAGCACGGCATCATAGAACTTTTTTGAAACGGCAACGTCGTCCGCGCCGGCGAAGATATGCGAGAACATTCCTAAACCTCTCCCTTATCCGGTCGGCAAACCCCTCCGACCAACACATACACCGCTCCAGCCTAACTCAAATCCGTCGTAGATGAGCGAAACTTGCTGAAACGTTCGACGCTCGGAATTCCGCTCTTCTGGTCTGCGCGGCCCCGGTCGTCTGTCGCGGCGCCTCTCAGGAGGCGGGGCATCAGCCCTTCGCATCGTACGCGCAGCGGAACCCGATATAGACGGCGTAGAAGCTCGCGGCCTTCCATTGTGCGCCGTCGGCGCGGGCCTGTTCCGGGCCGTACCACCAGGAACCGCCGGCGGTGAGGGCGTCGTCGCCGCGCCGGTCCGCGATCCACTCCCAGACATTGGCACCCATCTCGTAGAGCCCGTTGACGCCGCGCTTGGTGGTCGCGACTGCGACGTGCGCCCGGCGATTGTTGTTCATGCCGTCGGGGGTGCCGCCAACCGGATAGGGGTAGGTCTTCCCCCGGACGTAGCCGTCGGTCGGTCGGTCGCGCTGCTCGGTGTAGGCCGCGCTCCGCCACTCGGCGATCGTCGGCAGCCGGCCGCCGACATGCCGACAGAAGGCATCGGCCTCGGCCCAGGTCACGTGCACGGCGGGCTCGGAGTCCTGCCCCGGCTGGCCCTGCGGACGCTCGTACGTCCAGCCTTGCCGCCGCGTCCATCCGCCGGTGTATTCGAAACCGCCTCCCTCGCGCTCGGCCGCCGTTCGCAACGATGTCGCGCGGGCGAAGGTCCGGAACTGGCCGATCGTCACTTCAGTCGCGTCGATCCTGAAGTCGGCGATGCGCACGGCCTCCGGCCGTTGTGCGAGGCAGGGGGCGGCGCTTGCGACAAAGGCGGCCAGGGATGCGACAACGATTGCAAGTCGCAAAGAGATCGTGGGCGTCACGCAGCCAGATGTTCCCGAGAGAGGGAATCGCGGAGGCTGTAACGCGGGATGCAGCCTCTGCCGTCCATACTCGTTGACATCCATGTCCGAACGCTCCCCACCTCGCGACGACACGCCCATCCTCGATCCGCCGCCCGGATCCGACAAGCCCACGCCTGTCGAGCGTATCCAGAAGCTGCGGCTGCGCGTGCGGGTCGTGTGGTGGAGCGCCGTCGTCCTCACCGTCGTGTTTGCCGGTGTCGCTCTCTGGATGGGTGTCGGTCGAGGCGACCCCTTCGCGTTGTTCTTCGCCCTCCTGGCGGCCTGCTGCGCGCTGGCGGGCTACGGGACGCTCCTCGCGGTGCGCCGCCCATCGGCATCGTGACGACCCCGCACCATACCTGACCCTGGAGGCTTCATGACCGCTCGACCCGAGAAACCCGATCCGAACGAGGCTTCGGCCAGCTACAGCGCCACCGGACAGGCCAAGGA
>JAKFVZ010000384.1 GCA_021732965.1 Reyranella sp. | reverse complement strand
CGCCGCAGCATCTCGCCCATTGGCGTGCCCTTGCCGGCCCGGGTCAGGAACGCATTGTCCTCCTTGCTGAGCATTTCCATCCTCTCTTCATTGGCTTGTCGCCTTGGCCAGAGCCTGATCCAGATCGGCGATGATGTCTGCAACCGTTTCGATGCCGATCGACAGGCGCAGCACGTCGGGCCCGGCGCCGGCGGCCACGCGCTGCTCCTCCGAGAGCTGGCGGTGCGTGGTCGAGGCGGGGTGGATGATCAGGCTCTTGGCGTCGCCGATATTGGCGAGGTGCGAGAAGAGTTCGACGCTGTCGACCACCTTCATGCCGACGTCGTAGCCACCCTTCACGCCGAAGGTGAAGATCGAGCCCGCACCCTTGGGAAGGTACTTCTTCGCCAGTGCATTGTACTTGTTGGAGGGCAGGCCGGCATAGTTCACCCAGGCCACGGCCGGATGCTTCTCGAGGTGCTGCGCGACGGCCAGCGCGTTGGCGCAGTGGCGCTCCATGCGCAGTCCCAGCGTCTCCATGCCCAACATAGTAAGCCAGGCGTTGAACGGCGCCTGGGTCGGGCCGAGATCGCGCAGGCCGACGGCGTGGCTGTGGAAGGTGTAGGCCATGTCGCCGAACGTCTCGTAGAAATTGAGGCCGTGATAGGCCGGCTCCGGTCCGGCGAGGCTCGGGAAGCGGCCGCCCTTCGACCAGTCGAACTTTCCGGAGTCGACGACCGCGCCGCCCATCGACGTGCCGGTACCGCTCAGGAACTTGGTGGTCGAATGCACGACCAGCGTCGCACCATAATCGATCGGCTTGCAGAGCCACGGCGTCGCCAGCGTGTTGTCGACCAGCAGGGGCACGCCGGCATCCTCGGCGATACGGGCGATGGCCTCGATGTCGCTGATCACGCCGCCGGGATTGGCGAGGCTCTCGATGAAGAAGGCCTTGGTCTTGTCGGTGACGGCGCGCTTGAAATTGTCCGGCGTGTCGGCGTCGACGATGTTCGCCGTCCAGCCGAACTTCGGATAGGTGTTCTTCATCTGCTGCAGCGAGCCGCCGTAGAGGCGCGAGGCCGCGACGATTTCGGCACCGGGACCCATCAGCGGGAAGAGGGCGAGTACCTGTGCCGCGTGACCCGAGGAGGCGACGGTGCAGCCGCGGCCGCCTTCAAGCGTCGCGAGCCTTGTTTCCAGCGCGGCGTTGGTCGGGTTGGTGAGGCGGGAATAGATGAAGCCGACGGTCTGCAGGTTGAAGAGAGCGGCGGCGTGGTCGGCGTCGTCGAAGACATAGGCGGTCGTCTGATAGATCGGCAGGGCGCGCGCCCCAGTCGTCGGATCGGGAGCGGCGCCGGCATGCAGCGACAGGGTCTCGAAGCCGTAGGTCTTGTCGCTCATTTTTCTCTCCCTTTCATTCCTCGCCGGCGGAACGCTACGTCAAACGCATGCCCATGTGCCGTAGCATACGATGGGAAGTTTCGTATGGCGCAAGTGAGGGAGACCGAAAGGTGGCGTGAAGGTGTAGCCGGCAAGGCTGCGAATGGCCGGCTGCGGCGATGTTGCACTGACTGATTTTCAGGCAGCTTCTTCGGCCACACCCCTAACGAGCGCGGTTTCGTTGGGAATCCCGGCGGCAAAACGCAGCAACGGCGGTGTCTCGGCAGGCCCTGATTGCGGCGGGAAGCGGACTTTGCAGCGACCGTGTTTCGTTCCGGCCAGCGGGGCTCGCCGGCGCCGCGTCAGCTTGGCGTAAGCATCGGCGGATACGGTCGCTCATGGTGATCTGCGACGGCTGCCGTCGCGGCACAGCGTAAAAATTGCAGGGAGCGAAACGCCGTGGAACGGTTTCTGACCAAGGACTTCTTGTCCGGGTTGATGTTTGTCGCCTTTGGTCTGGGCGCTCTCTATGTCGGCCAGCATCTCGCCGTGGGCACACCGGTCCGCATGGGACCGGGCTACGTGCCCCGCATGCTCTCGCTGATCCTTCTGGCGCTGGGCGGCGTGATCTGCATCGTCGCCGTGATCAGCGGCAGCGAACCGGTGGAGCGACCCAAGTGGAAGCCGATCACGCTGGTGACCATCGGCATCGTCTGTTTCGCACTTCTCTTCGAGCGCGCCGGACTGATCCCGGCGCTCGTCGTGCTGGTCCTGATCTCATCGCTGGCCGGCGAGGAATTCAAGCTCACGGAAGTGATCGGCAACATCGTCGTGCTTTCCATCCTTTGCACGGTCGTCTTCAAGGTCGGACTCGGAATGAACATTTCTGTCGTGCAGGGGATTTGGTGACATGGATCTCCTTGGCAACCTCGGACTGGGCATTACAGTCGCCTTCACCCTCCAGAACCTGACCTACGCCCTTTTGGGCTGCATGGTCGGCACGCTGATCGGCGTCCTTCCCGGCATCGGTCCGGTGGCGACCATCGCCATGCTGCTGCCCATCACCTTCCACCTGCCGCCGACCGCCTCGCTGATCATGCTGGCGGGCATCTACTACGGCGCACAATACGGTGGCTCGACGACGTCGATCCTGGTGAACCTGCCGGGCGAAGCGTCTTCGGTAGTGACCTGTCTCGACGGCTACCAGATGGCGCGGAAGGGACGCGCGGGTGCCGCGCTATCCATCTCGGCGGTCGGCTCGTTCTTCGCCGGCACGGTCGGCACCATCATCATCGTCATCTTCGCCGAGCCGCTGACGCGCATGGCGCAGAAGTTCGGTCCGGCGGACTACTGCTCGCTGATGGCCCTCGGCCTCGTCGCTGCGGTCGTCTTGGCCAGCGGCTCGATCACCAAGGCGATCGCGATGGTGTTCCTCGGCCTGCTGTTCGGCCTGGTCGGCACCGACGTGAACACCGGCGCCCAGCGCTTCACTTTCGACGTTCCGGAGCTGAGCGACGGTATCGACTTCGCGCCGATCGCCATGGGCCTGTTCGGCATCGCTGAGATCGTGGTCAACCTGGAGAAACACCTGGAGAGATCCGGAGCCATCAAGGTGGGCTCGTTGTGGCCGACCCGGGAGGAGATACGGCGCTCCATTCCGGCGATCCTGCGCGGCACCATGCTGGGTTCGATCCTCGGCGTTCTGCCCGGCGGCGGTCCGACCCTGGGCGCCTTCTCGGCCTACACGCTCGAGAAGAAGCTCTCCAAGACTCCTGGCCAGTTCGGCAAGGGCGCGGTCGAGGGCGTCGCGGCGCCCGAGGCGGCCAACAACGCCGCCGCCCAGACCTCGTTCATCCCGATGCTGACCCTCGGCATCCCGTCCAACGCCGTCATGGCGCTGATGGTCGGCGCCATGATCATCCAGGGCATCCAGCCGGGCCCCGAGGTGATGACCAAGAAGCCAGACCTGTTCTGGGGCATGATCGTCTCGATGTGGATCGGCAACGCCATGCTGGTGATCATAAACCTGCCGATGATCGGCATGTGGGTGAAGCTGCTC
>JAKFVZ010000140.1 GCA_021732965.1 Reyranella sp. | reverse complement strand
GGATCTCGAAGCCCTCGGCATAGGCCTGCATCAGCCCGTACTCGATGCCGTTGTGGACCATCTTCACGAAGTGGCCGGAGCCGCTCGGCCCGCAATGGAGGTAGCCGCGCTCGACACGGGGATCGCGCGTCTCGCGGCGCGGCGTCTTCGGGATTGTCCCCTCTCCGGGGCTGAGGGCGGCGAAGATCGGATCGAGGCGTTCCACCGCTTCCTTGTCGCCGCCGATCATCAGGCAATAGCCGCGCTCCAGGCCCCAGACGCCGCCGCTGGTGCCGCAGTCGAGATAGTGGATGCCCTTTTCCTTCATCTCGCGGGCGCGCCGTACATCGTCCTGGAAGAAGGCGTTGCCGCCGTCGATGATCGTGTCACCAGGCGCAAGCAGCCGGCTGAGCTCGGTCACGGTCTGCTCCGTGATCTCGCCAGCCGGCAGCATTACCCAGACGTTGCGCGGCGGGCTGAGCTTGCCGACCAGATCGGCGAGGTTCGCGGCGCCGGCGATATTCTGCCCGGCGAGTCCCGCGACGGTTTCCGGGTTCTGGTCGAACACGACGCAGTCGTGGCCCTGCCGCACCAGCCGGCGCACGAGGTTGGCGCCCATTCGTCCCAGGCCGATCATGCCGAGCTGCATTCGTCTCTCCCGTTCGTTTCCTGATCCCGGGTCCATGATAGACTTGGCCGCAATGAAGACCATCGTCGTCGTGATGGGCGTCTCGGGATCGGGCAAGACCACCGTCGCCAGCCTGCTGGCCGAACGGCTCGGCTGCGCGTTCCAGGACGGCGACGATCTCCACCCGCCCGCGAACGTCGAGAAGATGCGCAGCGGCACGCCGCTCACCGATGCCGACCGGCTGCCCTGGCTGCAGACGATCGCCCACCACATCGACGGCTGGCGGAAGCGGGGCGAGGCAGGGGTCGTCACCTGCTCCTCGCTGAAGCGGATCTATCGCGACGTCATCGTGGGAGAGCGGCGCGACGTGGCGCTGGTCTACCTGAAGGGTACGCAGGCACTGATCCACGGCCGCCTCACCGCGCGCACGTCGCACTTCATGCCGGTCGGCCTGCTCGACAGCCAGTTCGCGACGCTGCAGGAGCCTGCGGAGGAAGAGCGACCGATCGTTGTCGACATCGGCCCCGAACCTGCGCGGATCGTGGACGCGATCGTACGCAGGCTGAAATGACGATGAGGATCATCGGCAAGGCCAGCTCGATCAACGTGCGCAAGGTCCTGTGGACTTGCGACGAGATCGGCATTGCCTACGCACGCGCCGACGACGGGCCGGAGCTTTCGCAGAATCCCAACGGGCTGGTGCCGGTCATCGTCGACGGCGATTTCGTGCTGTGGGAGAGCAACACGATCCTGCGCTATCTGGCCCACAAATGGGCCGCGCGGGCGCTGCTGCCCGACGAGCCGCGCCGGCGCGCCGAGGTCGAGCGCTGGATCGACTGGCAGGCGACCGAGTTCAACACGGCGTGGCGCTATGCCTTCTCCGCCATCGTGCGGCGCAATCCGGCCTTCCACGATTCGGAACAGATCGAGGCCTCGCGCCGCGATTGGAACCGCATGGCGGCCATCGTCGATGCGCAGCTTCAGGCGACGGGCGGCTACATCGCTGGTGCCGCCTTCAGCCTCGCCGACATTCCCATCGGGCTTTCGATCAATCGCTGGGTAGTGACGCCGATGGACAAGCCGTCGCTGCCTCATGTCGACGCCTACTACGAAAGGCTGGCGTCGCGGCCGGGTTTCCTCAAACATGGGCGCAACGGAATTCCCTGAGGGAGGAAAGAATGAAGACGATGATGCGGCGCGCTGCCTGCGCGCTGGTCCTGGCTGCGGTCGCGGTGCCGGCTTTTGCCCAGGACTATCCCACCAAACCGATCAAGCTCGTCGTTCCCTACGCGCCGGGCGGCGGCGCCGATTCGGTGGCGCGCATTGTCGCGAAGAAGGTTTCGGAGAATATCGGACAGGCGATCGTGATCGAGAACAAGGGTGGTGCCGGCTCGATCGTCGGCACCGATCTCGTCGCCAAGGCCGAGCCTGACGGCTACACGCTGCTGCTCGGCCAGTCCGGTCCGATCTCGATCAACCCCGCCGTCTACAAGACACTGCCCTATGATCCGGTGAAGGACTTCGCACCCGTCACCATGACGACAGCCTATCCCTACATCCTGGTCGTCAATTCCGAGTCGCCCGCCAAGACCGTGCAGGAGTTCGTGGCGCTGACCAAGAGCAAGCCCGGCGCGATGAACTACGGCTCTACGGGCGTCGGCGCGGCCAACCATCTTGTCGCCGAGCTGTTCGCGAGCAAGGCCGGTCTGAAGATGACGCACGTGCCCTATCGCGGCACGGCGCTGGCCGTCGGCGATCTGGTGAGCGGCACGTTGAACGTCGTGTTCGGCGATCCGATCAGCGTCCTGCCGCACATCAAGTCGGGCAAGCTGCGCGCGCTGGCCGTCACCAGCCTCGAACGATCGCCGGTCGCGCCTGAGGTGCCGACGGTCGCCGAGAGCGGCTACCCGGGTTTCGAGGCGCTGGCCTGGCACGGCATCCTGGCGCCGGCCAAGACACCGCCTGCAGTCGTGAAGAAGCTGAACGCGGAGATCGTGAAGGCGCTGGCCGACCCGGCGACGAAGGAGTTGCTGGTCAACCAGGCCATGCAGACCGTGGGCAACTCGCCGGAAGGCTTCGCGGCCTTCATCCAGAAGGATATCGCGACCTGGAAGGCGGTCGCGACGGCCGCCAACGTCACCGTCGAGTAGGCACCGCCAGCGACAGCAGGTTCGACACATCCTCGCTGCGGTCGAGCGCCCACACGGCGTCGATCAGCGGCTGGATGTCATGACCGGGCTCCCAGCGCTTCGCCTCGTCGCGCAGCTTGGTCTCGATCTCGGCATCCTTCAGCGGGTTCGAGGAGCTGCCGCGCGCGGCCTGGGTCGATAGCGCGTGCTTTCGGCCATCGACCGTCCAGATGTCCATCTCGGCGGCGATGGTCGAGATCCGGTCGTCGCTCGAACACTCGAACTTCGCGCGGAGTGCCTTGATGGCGGGATCGGCGACGCAGGCGTCGGTCAACTGGTCGAGGCCCGCCTTGCCGAGCACGAGGGCCGCCGCCACGCAATGCTGCAGGCTCACCTGCGCCTCGCGGCCCGTCGCGATGTCGGCGCGATCGGTGCGTTGCAGGAGCAGGGGATTGCCGCGCACGGCAATGCGCTCGATCGCAACGTCCGGATGGGCGCGCTTCCAGTCGAGGGCGAGGTCGAGCAGGGGATGGATCACGAAACCCGCGGCATAGGGCTTGATCGAGTTGTCGTTGACCTGCCAGCTCTGGCCGAGCCCGTCGAGCAGGGCCGCCCAGTTCGGCGGCTCGCCCATGGCGGCGAGGAAGCCCTGGGCGCCGGCGATGGGCTCGGGCGGGCCGGCAAAG
>JAKFVZ010000158.1 GCA_021732965.1 Reyranella sp. | reverse complement strand
GTACAGAAGCTGCACCACCACGATGATGAAGAGGAACGGGAACATCGCGAGCGAGATCGCGGCGCCCTCCGCCAGCAAGCCGGTTCCGATACCGAGCTGGTAGGCATAGGTGGCGAAGAGGTGGGTTGCGTTGGCGGGGCCGCCGCCGGTCATGACGTAGACGAGCTGGAAATCGGCGAAAGTCTGGATGACCGAAAACAGCACCACGACCAACGTTACAGGCATGAGCAGCGGCCAGGTGACGTGCCAGAAGCGCGACCAGGGCCGGGCGCCGTCGATGGCCGCGGCCTCGTGGAGTTCGGGGCTGATGGTCTGCAGGCCGGCCAACAGGGTGATGGCGAAGAACGGCACGCCGCGCCAGACATTGATCACGATGATCGACGTCATGGCGAGGTCGGGATCGCCCAGCCAGTTGATTCGGGTGGTGATCAGCCCCAACTGGAACAGCGTCCAGTTGATGACGCTGAAGGTCGGGTCGAACATCCACTTCCAGGCGAAGGTCGACAGCACAGTCGGGATGATGAAGGGCAGCAGGATGAAGGCGCGGATGATCGCCTTGCCCCGGAAGTGCCGGTTGAGCAGGAGCGCCAGCCACAGGCCCAACGCCAGCTTGAACACCGTCGTCACGCCCGTGTACCAGAACGTGTTCCACACGGTCGTGTGGAAGATGCTGTCGTTCCAGATCTTGTGGAAGTTCTTCAGCCCGACGAATTCGCCGGGATGGCCGACGCGGGCGCTGCTGAGCGACAGCAGGACGCCCTCCACGAACGGGTAGGCGATGAACAGGCCGAGCAGCACCGCCGTCGGCGTGAGAAGGGCGAGCGCCAGCCAGCGCTCGTCCTCGAGGCGTCGCAACCGTGGCGGAGGGCGCTTGCCCTCCGCTGTCGCGACCGCAGTTGCAGCCATGATCCGGGCGCCTGTCAGCGGGCCGGGGTCAGACGTAGATCTTCCTGAGTTCGGCGTCGGCCCACTTCACCGCATCCTCGGCGGGCATGCCCTGCACCGCCTTGGCATACATGTCGGTGACGATGTACTTCGAGAGGGCCTCCGCGGCCTTGGCATTCGGCGGTCCGGCATGCCCCGGCGCCTGGCCGAGCTTCGCCGCCACCTTGAAGGGCGCCATGACGGGATCGTCGGTCCAGACCTTGTGGCCTTCCCACTTCTCCGTGCAGGGCGTTGCGAAGCCCTTCTGCGAGACGAACCACTTCTCGAAGTTCTTCTCGGTATGGATCCACTTCAGGAACTCCTTCGCGGGAGCCTGGTTCTTCGAGTACTTCATCAGCATGTGCGACTGCAGCAGATGGAACCCGAACTGGCCTGCCGGCCCCTTAGGCAGCGGGGAATGCAGGATGTCGGTGTTCATCGGCGCGCCCTTCTCGGTCTTGTACTGGTCGGGCTTGCGCAGCGTCTCGATGTAGATCGACGCGCCGTTCAGGGTCGCGGAAATCGTCTGTGATAGGAAGGCGCGGTTGTTGTTGGTGTCGTCCCAGGCGAGTCCACCCTCGTCATGCGCGTCCTTCCAGAAGGCCTGCATGAACTTGACCGATTCCAGCGTCTCCTTGCTGTTCATGATCACCTTGCCGGAGGGATCGACCTCCATGCCACCCCATGACCACAGGTAGGGATAGGTGAATCCCGGCGCGTCGCCGAACGTGTGGCCGAGCGTCTGGCCAAGCGGCCGGCCCTTGGCCTTCAGTTTCTTGCCGACGTCGCGATATTGCTCCCACGTCTCGGGGAACTTGGTGGCGCCAGCTTCCTCGAACCACGACTTGCGATAGGCGATCATGCCGCCGATCACTGCCCAGGGCATGCCCATGAACATCTTGCCGTCGCTGCAGACGGCGCGGGCGTACTTGTACATGCCGCCCTGCGCCTTGCCGACGTCTTCGGCGATCTCCGTCAGGTCGACCACGCTGTTGGCGTAGAGATAGGTCTGGTTGTTGAAGGCCATGATCAGGTCGGGACCGGCGCCCGACTGGATCCCGGCGGTCACGCGCGGCTGCAGGTCGTTGCCGTTGACCGTCTCGAGGTTGATCTTCACGCCCAGCGCCTTTTCGGCCTCGGGCAGCATCTCCCTGCGCAGCAGCGTGTCCGACGCCGGCACGAAGTCGACCCACTTCAGCCAGTGGACGGTTCGCTGCTGGGCGAAGGCGGGCATGCGGCCGGTTGCAAGGATGGCGGCCATGCCGCCCATGGACGCGGCGGCAGCACCGCCAGCAAGCTTAAGCACGCTACGACGCTTCGTCTTGGCCATGTTGTCCTCCCAAGGACGGCCGCCTCGTTGGACGGCATGTGATTGCCGTCATCGTAGGCACTTGGAAGGAGCCAGCGCAAGCCGATCTACGGAATTTTTATGGGCGATATCTGATATCGCCAAGCGAATCCTACTCCAGCAGCGAGCGCAGCATCCAGGCCGACTGTTCGTGGACGGTCAGGCGCTGCGTCAGCAGGTCGGCCGTCGGCTCGTCGCCCGCCTTGTCTGCCACCGGGAAGATCCCGCGCGCGGTGCGCGCCACCGCCTCATGGCCAGTGACGAGGATGCTCACCATGTCGAGCGCCTTGGGTGGCCGGGCCGGTGCATCGGCGAGCGAACTCAGCTTGCCGAACTGCCCGTACGAGCCGGGCGCCGGATAGCCCAGAGAGCGGATGCGCTCGGCGATCGGATCGACCGCGTTCCAGAGTTCGGTGTACTGGGTCATGAACATCGTGTGGAGCGACGTGAACATCGGCCCCGTGACGTTCCAGTGGAAATTGTGCGTCGTGAGATAGAGCGTGTAGGTGTCGGCCAGCAAGTGGCTCAAACCGTCGGCGATCTTCTTGCGGTCTGCTTCCTTGATGCCGATCGAGATGGCGGGCGTCTTGGCCATGGGCTTCTCCTGCGATGTGAAGCCGCGAAAGTATCAGGCCTCACATCATGGACAAGCATCCGAAGGTCCAGCGTCTTTCCATCCCATTGACCCGCCTCATCCTGAGGGGCCGACTTGAAATGAATTGAATCGATTCAATCACTTACCTCATCCTGAGGAGGCCCGAAGGGCCGTCTCGAAGGATGGGCAACTGGCACGGTGCGCGTTCCCACCCTTCGAGACGGCCTGCGGTCTCCTCAGGGTGAGGTTATCGGGGTTTCTCGTAACCTGTTGTTTCAGCTGCTTTCATTTCCGGCCAGACTCTGAGGAGGCCACGGAGTGTCCGTCTGCTCGTGCCCATGCTTCGAGACGCGCTCCTGCGGAGCGCTCCTCAGCATGAGGTAAGGGGTGTCCTTTCCGTTTGGAAGAACCCTAGAGAAGCTCCGGGTCGATGGTGAAGAGGTCCTGGGCCTTGCCGACACCGCGCAGCGCGAAGCGGCCGACCGAAACCAGCCTGTCGCGTTCGGCGGCGGGAAGTGCGTCGGCGAAGGTCGATGAGACGAGAAGCGGGCGGTCG
>JAKFVZ010000207.1 GCA_021732965.1 Reyranella sp. | reverse complement strand
ACGCTCTTCATCGACGTGTTGAGCAGCGGCTCCGCGCCGGGGAACTTCTCGAAGGCGAAGCGCGGCATCTTGGTGACGACGTAGTCGATCGTCGGCTCGAACGAGGCCGGCGTCTCGCCGGTGATGTCGTTCAGCAGCTCGTCGAGCGTGTAGCCGACGGCCAGACGCGCCGCGACCTTGGCGATCGGAAAGCCAGTTGCCTTCGAGGCCAGCGCCGAGGAGCGCGAGACGCGCGGGTTCATCTCGATCACGACCATGCGGCCGGTCGCCGGATCGACGGCGAACTGCACGTTCGAACCACCGGTATCGACGCCGATCTCGCGCAGGCACGCGATCGAGGCGTCGCGCATGATCTGGTATTCCTTGTCGGTGAGCGTCAGCGCCGGCGCGACCGTCACCGAGTCGCCGGTATGCACGCCCATCGGATCGATGTTCTCGATCGAGCAGATGATGATGCAGTTGTCGTTGCGGTCACGCACGACCTCCATCTCGTACTCTTTCCAGCCGAGCACGGATTCCTCGACCAGCACCTCGCCGACCGGCGAGGCATCGACGCCGCCGGCCACGATCTCGAAGTATTCGTCGCGGTTGTAGGCGATGCCGCCGCCGGTGCCGCCCAGCGTGAAGGACGGGCGAATGATGGCCGGCAGGCCGACGCGGTCGAGTGCGTTCGCCGCCTCCTCGCGATTGTGCACGACCTCGCTCTTCGGACACTCCAGCCCGATCTTGGTCATGGCGTCGCGGAACAGCAGGCGGTCCTCAGCCTTGTCGATCGCCTCGGCGTTGGCGCCGATCAGCTCGACGCCGTACTTCACCAGACGCCCGTCGCGGTGCAGCGACATCGCCGTGTTGAGCGCGGTCTGGCCGCCCATCGTCGGCAGGATGGCGTCGGGCTTTTCCTTCTCGATGATTCGCGCCACGAAGTCGGGCGTGATCGGCTCGACATAGGTCGCATCGACCAGGCCCGGATCGGTCATGATCGTGGCCGGGTTCGAGTTGATCAGGATGACCCGATACCCCTCGTCCTTCAGGGCCTTGCAGGCCTGGACGCCGGAATAGTCGAACTCGCAGGCCTGACCGATGACGATCGGGCCGGCGCCGATGACGAGGATGGACTTGATGTCAGTGCGCTTGGGCATGATTACCTGTCACTTGCCCTTGTTCGCGTCGATCATCTCGACGAACCGGTCGAAGAGATAATGGCTGTCGGTCGGGCCGGGCGAGGCTTCGGGATGATACTGGACGGAGAAGGCCGGCCTGTCGGTACAGCGCAGGCCTTCGTTGATGCCGTCGAACAGCGAGACGTGCGTCACCTCGGTGTTCTTCGGCAGCGATTCGGGGATGACGCAGAAGCCGTGGTTCTGCGACGTGATCTCGACCTTGCCGGTCGTCAGATCCTTGACCGGCTGGTTGGCGCCGCGATGGCCGCGCTCCATCTTGCGGGTCTTGCCGCCGAGCGTCAGCGCCAGGATCTGGTGGCCGAGGCAGATGCCGAACAGCGGCACCTTCCTGTCTAGCACGGCCTGGATGGCGGGCGAGGCATAGACCGCCGTCGCCGCGGGATCGCCCGGGCCGTTCGAGAGGAACACGCCGTCGGGCTTGTGCCGCAGGATGTCGTCGGCCGTGGCGGTCGCGGGCACGACCGTGACCTTGCAGCCGGTGTTGGCGAGGCAGCGCAGGATGTTGCGCTTGGCGCCGTAGTCGACCGCGACGACATGGTATTTCGGATTGGCGAGTTTGCCGTAGCCCTTGCCCAGCGCCCACTTGGTCTCGTCCCAAGCGTAGGTCTGCTTGGTCGTGACCTCGAGCGCGAGGTCCATGCCGTCGAGACCGGGCCAGTCCTGGGCGAGCTGGCGCATCTTCGGGATGTCGAACTTGCCGTCCGGCGCATGGACGACCACCCCGTTGGGCGGGCCGCCGTCGCGGATGCGGCGCGTGATGGCGCGGGTGTCGACGTCGCAGATACCGGGCAGATTGTGGCTCTTCAGCCAGTCGTTCAGCGGCTTCACCGACCGCCAGTTGGCCGGCTCGGTGATGTCGCCGCGCAGGACGACGCCGCGGGCGGCCGGCGTGATCGTCTCGATGTCCTCGAGATTGGTGCCGACGTTGCCGATGTGCGGGAAGGTGAAGGTGATGATCTGGCCGGCATAGGACGGATCGGTGATGATCTCCTGGTATCCGGTCATCGAGGTGTTGAAGCAGACTTCGCCCACGGCATGGCCGGCGGCGCCCACTCCCTTGCCCCAGAAGACCGTGCCGTCGGCCAGCACGAGCGCGGCCGTGGCCCAACGCGGCGCGGCGTCAGTTGCGCCGGCGGTCTTAGGTGTAGTCATGATGAATTTGCCCGTTCGTGGGGCTCGCGCGGCCTCGCCCCGGACCCGGCATGGGCGAGGCGATCGGCGAGCCGCGCGGTTTGTAACCAAGCCGCCGCAGAGGGTCAAGGCGCGCAAGGCAGCCAATTTCTAAGCTATTTCAATAACTTATTTGCTTTGCCAACAGCGGCCTGGATGATTAGTTTCCGCCCCTTAGCCCTCGGGCGAACCAAGGGGACCCAAGCGATGCTGCGCGAGAAACTGACCGAAGCGATGAAAGACGCCATGCGCGCCAAGGATCAGGCGGCGCTGGGCACGATTCGGCTCATCCTGGCCAAGCTCAAGGACGCCGATATCGCCGCCCGGACCGAGGCCAGCCGCGAGGGAGTGCCGGACGACAAGGTCCTGTCGCTGATGCAGGGCATGATAAAACAGCGGAACGAGTCCATCTCGCTGTACGAAAAAGGCGGTCGCGCCGACCTCGCCGACAAGGAAAAGGCCGAGATCGCCATCATCGAGCGCTTCCTGCCCCAGCAGATGGACGAAGCGGCCGTCGAAGCCGCCGTCAGCGAGGCCATCGCCGCCGCCGGCGCCACCTCGGTCAAGGACATGGGCGGCGTCATGGCCGCGCTGAAGGGCAAGTATGCCGGCCAGATGGACTTCGCCAAAGCCTCTGCCGCCGTCAAGAAAGCATTGGCGGGCTAGTCATCCCCGCTATTCGCTATGGCGTGGGCCCTGTCCGGAGCCCATTTTAAGGGATGGCCTTCCCTCCGGGGTTTCTCGACGAACTGCGCGCGCGCCTCAGCCTGTCCGACATCGTCGGACGGAAAGTGTCGCTGAAGCGTCGCTCCGGTGCCGAGTATGCGGGCCTCTGCCCCTTTCATAATGAGAAGACGCCGTCGTTCACGGTCAACGACAAGAAGGGCTTCTTCTACTGTTTCGGCTGCCATGAAAAAGGCAGCGCCATCGACTTCGTGATCAAGACCGAGGGGCTTTCGTTTCCCGAGGCGGTCGAGAAACTGGCCCGCGAGGTCAATCTCCCGGTGCCGCGGGCCACCCCGGCTGAGCGCGAGCGCGCCGACCGTGCGTCGACCCTGCAGCAGGTGGTCGAAATG
>JAKFVZ010000206.1 GCA_021732965.1 Reyranella sp. | reverse complement strand
CCTTTACCCTCAGATCATCGCCATCCCGCCGTTGATGTGCAGGGTCTGACCGGTGACATAGGCCGCCTCGTTGCTGGCGAGATAGACGACACCGGCCGCGATCTCCTCCGGCGTGCCGAGGCGATCGGCGGGAACGCGACCCAGGATGGTCTTCTTCTGGTCGTCGGTCAGCACGTCGGTCATCGGCGTGGCGATGAAGCCCGGCGCGAGGCAGTTCACCGTGATGCCGCGCGACGCGAGTTCCTGCGCCAGCGACTTCGACATGCCGATCAGACCGGCCTTGGCCGCCGCATAATTGGCCTGGCCCGGGTTGCCGGTGACGCCGACGATCGAGGTGATGTTGATGACGCGGCCGAAACGCCGCTTCATCATTCCGCGCATCGCCGCGCGGGTGAGACGGAAGGTGCCGGTGAGATTCACCTGCAGGACCTTCTACCACTCCTCGTCCTTCATGCGCATGGAAATGTTGTCGCGCGTGATGCCGGCATTGTTCACCAGGATGTCGAGCTTGCCGCCCATCGCGGCCTCGGACTCCTTGGCCAGCCGGTCGATATCGGCCGCATCGTCCATCTTCGCGGCCACGACGTGCGCACGTTCGCCGAGCGTCGCCTTGAGCTGCTCCAGCGCTTCGGCGCGCGTACCCGAGAGCGTCACCGTCGCGCCCTGCTTGTGGAGTGCGCGCGCGATCGCGCCGCCGATACCACCCGATGCACCCGTGACGAGAGCCGCCTTGCCGGTCAGGTCGAACATGGCTTTCTCCTCACACCGTCTTCAGGAAGGCTTCGATGTCGGCCGGCGTGTTGAGCGCCATGCCCGTCATATCCTTGTCGATGCGCTTCACAAGGCCCGACAGGACCTTGCCGGTACCACATTCGACCAGAACCTCGACGTCTCGCGACTTCATGTATTGCACGCTTTCGCGCCAACGCACGAGGCCGGTGACCTGTTCCACCAACCGCTGCTTGATCGACTCCGGGTCGCTCAGCTCCGACGCCAGCACGTTAGAGATGAGCGGAACGCGCGGCGGCATCAGCGTCACGCCTTCGAGCGCGACCTTCATCGCGTCGGCGGCCGGTTGCATCAGCGGGCAATGGAAAGGCGCGCTCACCGGCAGCAGCATGCCGCGCTTGCAGCCCTTGGCCTTGGCGGCCTCGATGGTGCGCTCGACCGCTTCCTTGTGACCGCTGACCACGACCTGGCCGCCGCCATTGTCGTTGGCGAACGCGACGACCTCGCCCTGGGCCGCTTCGTTGCAGGCTTCCTCGGCGGGTTCCAGTTCGATGCCGAGCAGCGCCGCCATGGCGCCGACGCCGACCGGCACGGCCTTCTGCATCGACTGCCCGCGCAGCTTCAGGAGGCGTGCGGCGTCCGGCAGCGTCAGGGCCCCGGCCGCGGCAAGCGCCGAATACTCACCCAGCGAGTGGCCTGCGACGTACGCAGCCAGCGAAGACAGGGGCTTGCCGCCGTCCTTCTCCAGGATCCGGGCGACCGCGACGCTGACGGCCATCAGGGCCGGCTGGGCGTTCTCGGTCAGGACGAGGTCGCTTTCGGGCCCTTCCCACATCAGTTTGGAGAGATTCTGCTTCAGCGCCTCGTCGACCTCGCCGAATACCTCCCGGGCGGTGGCGAAGGCGCCGGCAAGGTCGGCTCCCATGCCGACGGCCTGCGATCCCTGTCCCGGAAAGACAAAAGCCCGACTCATGCGCGTTTTCCCCGATTTCGGCTAGAATTGGCGCAGTCATACCGGGGTGCCGGGCGCAGTCAAGCCGCGCCGGGAATGCCTTGCTTTCAGGGCGCTTGCCTGTATAACCGCCCCTCTTCGAGGCCTCAGTCGGCCTCGATCTCCTTGCCGCCCCGATGCATTCCGCGATGGGTCGGCTAGACCCGGCCGGTTCTCACGAACTCCGGGTCGCTAACAGCCATAAGGAGCCAATTCTACATGGCACTCTACGAGAATGTCTTCATTGCGCGTCAGGACGTCCCGACGACGCAGGTGGAGGCTCTGACCACCCAGTTCTCCGAACTGGTCACCAGCCTGGGCGGCACCGTCTCCAAGAAGGAGTACTGGGGCCTGCGTTCGCTGACCTATCGCATCAAGAAGAACCGCAAGGGTCACTACACCCTGCTCAACATCGACGCCCCGTCGGCGGCGGTGAAGGAGCTGGAGCGCACGATGTCGATCAACGAAGACATCATCCGCTACATGACCGTGCGCGTCGACGCGCTCGAGGAAGCCCCTTCGGCCGTCATGGTGCGCAGCGCCGAGAAGTCCGACCGTCCGGGCGGCGACCGTGGCGACCGCTGGGGTGATCGCCCGCCGCGTCGCGAGCGTCCGCGCTTCGGCGACGAAGGCGGTCCCGCCCCGGTCATTGAAACGGGAGAAGAAGCATGAGCGCCCAGCGTCGTCCGTTCACCCGCCGCCGCAAGAGCTGCCCGTTCTCCGGCGCCAACGCCCCGAAGATCGACTACAAGGACGTGCGCCTTCTGCAGCGCTTCGTCTCCGAACGCGGCAAGATCGTCCCGAGCCGCATCTCGGCGGTCTCGTCCAAGAAGCAGCGCGAACTCGCCCAGGCGATCAAGCGCGCGCGCTTCCTGGCGCTCCTGCCCTACCTCATCGCCTAGTCGGGAGACGCAATCATGCCGATGAACGTCATCCTGCTCGAACGCGTGCCGAAGCTCGGCCAGATGGGCGATGTTGTGAAGGTGAAGCCCGGCTTCGCCCGCAACTTCCTCCTGCCGCAGAAGAAGGCGCTGCGCGCGACCAAGGACAACATCACCTACTTCGAATCGCAGCGTAAGGTTCTCGAGGCGCAGAACCTCGATCGCCGTCAGGAAGCCGAAGCCGTCGGCGCGAAGATGAGCGACCTCAAGGTCGTGATCATCCGCCAGGCGTCCGAAGCCCTGCAGCTGTACGGTTCGGTGACTTCGCGCGACATCGCCGAGGGCGCCGCCACCCAGAACGTGAAGATCGAGCGCGCCCAGGTCGAACTGGACAAGCCGATCAAGGCGCTGGGCGAGCACAAGATCAAGATCCACCTCCATCCGGAAGTCGTGGTCGAGATCTCGGTGCTGGTCGCCCGCTCCGCCGACGAGGCCGAATTCCTCGCCAAGGGCGGCAGGCTCGTCGCCGAGACCGAGCGTGCGCAGATGGAAGCGGCGGAAGCCGCGCAGCGTGCGGCCGACCAGGCTGCCGCGCTGTTCGAAGCCAAGGCGGCCGCAAGTGCCGACGCCGAGGCTGCCGAGGCTGCGGCCGAGGACGTTCCGGCCGACCAGAAGTAACGCGCGTGCCGACAGGCACCGCGCATCTCTTCGAACGCATGCCATAGCACCGCGATGGCATGCGTTTTCTTTTGGTGCATCCGTGATCTGGCGGCTGGGCGCATTCTTCGTTGCGGCCGTGGTGGCGCTGCCGCTGCTCGGCATCGGCTC
>JAKFVZ010000771.1 GCA_021732965.1 Reyranella sp. | reverse complement strand
GTCGAAAGCGCCGCGGCGCCGGGCAAGCCGTTGAGGGGCGAGATCGTCCGCCTTGGCGACACGCTCTACATGCGTGCAGGCAGTGAATGGGTTGCCAGACCCTATGACGCCCGGAAAGCCGCGAGCGACTCCCGCCAGGCGATGGAGAAGGCCCCGCACACCTGTGCGCGCGTGCGCGTCGACACGTTCGACGGCAAGGAGGCGACCCTCTACAGCGTCAAGACGACCGGGGCGCAGGGTCCCACTGAATCGGAGATCTGGATCGGCGGCGAGGGACTTCCGGTGCGCCAGCAGACCTACGTGCAAGGTGCTGGCAAGGGGCTGCACAAGGTGCGCTTCGAGTATGTCAACGTGACGGCGCCGGCGAACTTCCGCCGCTGAGGCCTACAGCGCGCCTTCGTGCTCCAGCAGCCATTTCTTGCGGGGCAGGCCACCGCCATAGCCCGTCAAGGTGCCATTGCTACCGATGACCCTGTGACAGGGCACCACGATGCTGATCGGGTTCTGACCGTTGGCGAGTCCGGCCGCGCGAACAGCCTTCGGGTTGCCGATGCGCGCGGCGAGCTGGGCATAGGTGATGGTTGTGCCGTGCGGGATCGTGCGCAGCATCCGCCATACGCTTCTCTGAAAGGGCGTGCCGGTCGTCTCGACCGGTAGCGTGTCGACGATGGCGAGATTGCCGCTGAAATAGTCGCGCATGGCTCTCGTCAATCCGCCGGGATCGCGGGAGGAGCGAAGGGTGAAGCGGCCCTTGCCATAGTAGCGGTCGAGCAGAAGGCGCATGCGGTCTTCGTGCTCGGTCCAGTCGATGGTCCGCAGGTTGCCCTGGCCATCGGCGACGATCTGCAGTTCGCCGATCGGTGTCTTCAGCCGATCGATCCTGAACTCGAGGGGCTCAACCATGCGCTCGCACCTCGTGGGCCATGAGAAGGTGCTGGGCGGCATAGGCATGCCAGGGGCGCCAGGCGGCCGGAGCCTCGGAGTCTATCGGAGTGGAGCGCGTGTCCTGCTCCCAATCGCCCGGCGCGCGCAGGCCCGGCCGGCGCGCGATCAGCGGCGCCAGCGCCGGATCCCGTGCAAGGTGTCCGCCGATGGTCGCGATGTCGGCGCCGAGATCGAACACGCGTCGGACCCGCGCGACGATTGCCGGCAGGGCCTTCACCGACGGAAAGCGGATGGTCGCGGCGACGGCACTGCGTTCGGGCCGGTGAGAGACCGCGACGCTGCCCTGCCTGCCCTCCAGATCGAGGCGGCGATGCCATGTCTCTCCCTCGACTCGTTCCAGACCTCGAGTCGCACGGGCGGAAAGTGCGGCGAGCATGCCGGGCCAGTCATAGGGCGGGCGGTACGCGAGCATCAGCGTCACACCATCGCATGCCGAGGTATCGCCACCGCTCTTGCGGCGCAGCGCGCTGGGAGGCCGATCGAACAGTGCGCGAAAGGTCTCGTTGAAGCGCCTGACGCTTCCGAAGCCCGACGCCAACGCGACCTCGGCCATCGGGAGGCGCGTATCGTGCAGCAGCTGCTTGGCGAAGAGGACGCGCCTTGTCTGCGCCACGGCGACGGGAGAGGCGCCGAGATGACGCTGGAACAGCCGGCGAAGCTGACGGCCGCCGACGCCCAGTCGTTCGGCCAGTGCCTCTACGCCGGCTGCGTCCTCGTCGAGCGCACCCTCCGCAATCAGGTGCAGCGCGCGGTTCACGGTGCTGGCGGTACCGCGCCAGGACGGGAGATCGGGTGCGATCTCGGGCCGGCAGCGCAGGCAGGGGCGGAAGCCCGCATCCTGCGCCGCGGCCGCCGACGCGAAGAAGCGGCAGTTCTCGAACTTCGGCGGACGCGCGGGGCAGACCGGCCGGCAGTAGATGCCGGTGGAGGTCACGCCGACGAACACGCGGCCGTCGAAACGCGCGTCGTGACTCTGGAACGCGCGGTAGTAGGTGCTGCGGTCGAGCAATTCCATGGTCGGATATTCCCACGCGCTTTCGCACGACGCTCGCGGTTTTCGGACGCCATAGCCTCACGCCGCCCGGGGCCATCGTTTGACCGCGGCACCGGAAAATGATCAGTCGCCGCATGTCTGCAACGGTCGGTTGGTCGGCGCTCCTGAAGCCGCAATGGTTGCCGCTCCTGATAGCGCTGGTGGGCGGCGTCCTCCTGCACTCGATGAACGTGCTGATGCTGGCGACGGTGCTGCCCAGCATCGTCGAGGACGTGGGCGGCACGGCCATGATGAGCTGGCCGACCACGGCCTTCCTTGCCTCGTCGATCGTCGCGGCGACCTGCACGGGGCACCTCACCGCGCGGCTGGGCGCACGCACCGCCTTCTGCGCCGGCGCGATGGTCTTCGGCGTCGGGGCGCTGGTCTGCGCCATCGCCCCCTCGATGGGCGCGGTGGTGGCCGGCCGCTTCGTGCAGGGCTTCGGCGGCGGCGTGCTGTCGGCCATGGCCTATGTGTTGGTGCGCAATGCCTTCCCGGAGCCGATGTGGCCCCGCGTCGCCGCGCTGCTCTCCGGTGCGTGGAGCATGTCGGTCCTGGTGGGCCCGATGCTCGGCGGAGCCTTCGCGACCTGGGGAAACTGGCGTGGCTCCTTCTACGCCGTGACCGTGCTGGCGGCGCTGCTGGCCGTGGTCGCGGCGCGCTCGCTGCCGCGGGCACGGGCGGCGAAGGGCGGACCTGCGCGCGTCGTGCCGTTCGGCAGGGTGGCGCTGATCTGTCTGGCGATCGCCGTCATGTCGGCCGCCAGCGTCGTTGCCCTGCCGCTCACCAAGCTCGGCCTCTTCCTCACGGCCGTCGCCCTGCTGATCGGGATGATCCTGGTCGACCGGCGGTCGGCGGCGCGGCTCTTCCCGAGCGATGCCTTCTCGCCGCGCACGGTGACGGGCATGGCGATGACATTCGCGCTGCTGGTCTCGATCGCCTACAGCCCGCTGTCGATCTTCGTACCCATTTTCCTGCAGGGGCTGCATGGTTTCGACCCGCTGGCGGCGGGCTATACGGTTGCCGGTGCATCGATGGGCTGGACCGTGTCGTCCATTGTCGTCTCGGGCTGGTCGCAGCGGGCGGCGGGCCGGATGCTCGTGGCCGGTCCGCTGGCCATGGCCCTCGGCCTCGGTGGGATCGCGCTGCTCATGGCGACGAAGCCGGTGCTGGTGCTTCCGGTGTTGATCGCGCTGGTCGGCCTCGGCATCGGCGTCTGTTGGGGCTTCGGCGTCCAGCGATTGATGGGCGGCGCCAAATCGGGAGAGGGCGATCTGGCCGCGTCCGCCGTCGCCACCGTGCAGCAGACGGGCTTCGCGCTGGGCGCCGCCGCGGCCGGCATCGTCGCTACCCAGGCAGGGCTGTCGCAGGGCCTCAGCGCGCAGGGTCTCGCGAGCGCGGCCTTCTGGGTTCCGGCGAGTTTCGTGGCGGCAGCCTTGATCGCCGCCGTTGCAGGCGGGCGTCTCGCGCTGCTA